>NYVT01000026.1:0-29249 GCA_002684675.1 Deltaproteobacteria bacterium | reverse complement strand
ACNCAAGCTCANCCTGCNGTTTCGGACGCTGTTGCAGGTACTCATCAAGACGCTGTCGAAGGGCGCGCAATGCTTCTTCTTCCANCAGGGGAAGCNTGCCCAGTTGCTGCTGGAGTTTTNNCAACGCTTCTCGAGATNCTCGACTACAGCTGTAGGCTAACTCGCTCAGNTCAGAGTAAACATGCAGACCCGTCAACTCCTCCAGCAACTCTCCCCGTTCCTTTTCCTTGGCTCGCAGGAACGNGGCAAAGTCTCCTTGTGGCAGAATGACAGAACGGANAAAGCNCTCCATGTTCAAACCCNTNAGCTTCTCAACTTCCTTNGGNACATCACTAGAGCGCAGGTCCAGNGTTTGGTTGGTTTTCAGATTCTGTAGCTCATGACGAGCCGGCTGAACTCTTCCTGTTNCTTGGCCANGNGCTCGACGTAGATTCCAACGTGCTNGGAAGCNACCCTGCTGAACNGAAANATCCAGNTCTATCAGGGTCTCAGCAGTATGCCNTGTNNTCAACTCCGTAGGGGTGTTATGNCCATACCGAGGGACTCNGCCGTAGAGGGCAACAATCATTGCATCCAATAGACTGCNCTTACCCCCACCTGTCGGACCCGTGATTGCAAATAANCCTGCTTCGTAAAGAGGAAATTGGTCGAATTGAATCGTCCATTGATTGCGCAGGGCGTGCACGTTCTNAAGATGTAGGCGCAGAATTCTCATTNGNTCTTTGCCTCCTCATGANGTGCCAGCAACTCTTCAAAAGTGCNNAGTTGATGCTGGGTNTCCTCTTCAGCAAGCGCATGAGATAAACACAGTTCTTGAAAGACTTCTCTGGGCTGCAGGTCTTCCAGATTCTGGACAGGTACTTGTTCCTCCAGTCCACTTGCCTGGTGTGTGTACTCCGTGCNCACCTGGAGCAACTGAAGCCAAGGCTTGGCTTCAGCGATCTCCTGTAATTTACGATCAATCTCTGNCTCAGGAGATTCCAGCTGTATCCTAGCTTCAACCCAGTCTTCAAATTCACCTGCTGGTTCCTCCAGCNCATGAGCTTTTCACAGACTTCTTCGGCCATTCCCTGCAAACTTAACAGTCGACGTGGAACTGGCAACGGTAGTTCACAAACCTGTTGCAGGGTTCCGTTTTCCACTTCTAGCAGGAGAACCGACTTGGAATCCTGACGTTCGCTGAAGCTCAACGGCAACTGGGACCCGGAATAGCGAACACGATTCAATCCTCCTACTCGCTGAGGTCGATGCAGATGACCCAGCNCGAGGTAATCAAAGAAATCTGGAAAGTCTGCCACAGGAAAGNGATCCTGTAGGCCAATGTGAATCTCCTTTTCCGAATCACTAGACTGAGAGTTAGCTACAAATAAANGANCTGTTGCGCAGACAAATTGGCCACGTTGCTTCCAAGGAGCAGCCAATTGCGCTAGTGTTTGGTAGTGTTTNGCAATTCCTTCGCNCAGGCGTTGCTGGCGCGCCTCGTAGCTTTCTCCGGGTAGAATGTTGCGCAAATCAGCATCACGTAGGAAGGGAACCGCACAGACTAAGGCTTCCTCTCCATCAGCCCCATGAATTGGGATGCTCTGCAGGGTCAGCCGGNAGTCCACCAACCACATGTACCTGTAGGACTTCCAGCAAGCGTTGTGGTGCCNGTAGGGTCAGGAGTCGTGATTCCCTCCGACCAGAACCGCCTGTCGGCAGTTGGTTTCTTCGTGAAGTCGGCGCAGGAAGTTGAAGTATTGGCGCAGTGCCTGGTTTGGTGGGTTGGCTGTATCGAAGATGTCACCGGCATGGAGTAGACAGTCGACTTCCTGCTCTCGAATCAGTTGCAGTAGGTGTTCGAGNAAGAAATCATGCTCGGCAAAGCGCTCCAGGTTGCAGAGCTTTTGACCAAGGTGCCNATCCGAGGTGTNGAGAATACGNATGAGAGACTGTCACNTGAACAAGGTCCAACCGCTGAATCACAAGATGCCGCGACAAANGTNAANAATTAGGTTCTTACGNGACCTGCGAACAATCAAGTAACCTCAGGAGGATTTTGCAAGATTCCAGAACACTGGTAGAGATTTATACGGATGGAGCCTGCTCTCCCAATCCAGGAAATGGGGGCTGGGGAGCAATTCTGATNATGGGCGAAAACCGGCGGGAATTATCAGGAGCTGAAACGGAAACCACCAATAACCGAATGGAACTGCTGGCTGCGATTCGGGCCCTGCAANCTCTGAAACGCCCCTGCTCCGTCGAGCTGCATACTGATTCCAGTTATCTACGAAACGCCTTCGCACAGGGATGGCTGGAGAATTGGCAACGCAACGGCTGGCGCACCAAGGGAGGGAAGGGGAAGGTACTAAATCAGGATCTCTGGCAGGAACTCATTCACCTGACAAAAACCCATCAGGTNCAGTGGCACTGGGTCAAAGCCCACGCTGGGCATCCTGAAAATGAACGGGCTGATNAGCTCGCCGTTGAGGCACGGAAAGGACTCGTTGAGAAANAAGACTGAGGGAGTCTGATACTCGCACAACGCGGCATCTTCAGAAGTTGTCNCCAATCACTAGCTTCACAACTATTTCAATATCCAGAGTTTTAGCNGTTGCTTGCAGATCATCATCCNATGCAATTCTATNCCTCAAAGTGAGCCACGATGCTACTGGCTAGTAGCGCCATAGCACTGCATTCACACCCAAACACAATCAACCTCAACAAGCCTACCCGCACAAACATCCTACGATGATCTATNTCGACTTATGCTTCATGGTTACTCACAACTGCCCGAAGAGACCAAAGAAAGGGAATGAATCATATTAAAAAAATCNAGATCACGTTGACCTACTCGAAGACCTTACCGCGACTGGAACATGGTATCTTGACCTGCAGACAATGANGTTCACAGAGATGAGCGAGAAGAACTACGAGATTTATGGAATTAGCAAAGAAAAGCCACCNAGTTANGAGGACTTTTTATTTAATTACGTGTTTCTGGAAGACCAGCGCTACTGTGAACAGAAACGGCTAGAGATCCTNCAGGCACAAGGACCTCAGAGATTCATCCTGGAATTCCGAATCATCAAGCAAGACACTGGAGTCATCCACAAGCAACGAGTACTCGTGNAGCAAGTGGAAGATAAAGAGGATAATTTGATTGGCCTGCGAGGAGCAACGACAGACTGTGGTCCCACATAGACGTATGGTGTCTCATGTGTCTTGGTCAAATTTACTCAAGACTAGGCTTTCCACAGCCTTGTTCACTAAACCGTACATTTGTGTCTCCTCCAAAATAATAGTCTGCCGATAGGAAATCCTACGCTAATGTTTTCTTGTTTGAAAAAATCATCTTTCTTTTTCTGTTNTGAGTGATTCTGAGAAGCTGAATTCATTTGAATCTCCTTCCCACAGACAGAGTTGACGTGTTGCTTCCAGTAACCCGTCTGCCTGCTGAGACAACTGCGAGCTCGACTTCGCATTCACATCTGCATAACGAGCATTCTCTATCGTTACTTGATTCAAAGTTTCCAAGGACTGATTGACCTGACGGATTCCCTGTGACTGCTCCTCGGCGGCCTGACGGATCATCTGCATCATCTCCACTACCGATTGTGTTGTCTTAAAAATTTCTTTCAAAGATCCCCGGGTATCACCCAGTAATCTGCGACCTGAANTCACCTTCTCTTCAGATGTAGAGACTACCCTGGTGATCTCTTCTGCTAACTCTGATGTCTGTACTGCGAGCTCTTGAACCTCCTGTGCTACTACCGCAAAGCCAGCTCCATGTACACCAGCTCGGGCTGCTTCAATCGAAGCATTGATAGCCAGCATGCGAGTCTGCGCAGCAATCTCACCAATCAACGAGGTAATCTTTGTAACGCTTTCTATCGAAGATCCAAGCTCTTCCATTGTGTTAGAAAAGCGCTGCATCTGTTCACTGCTCGCCTGCGCCTGACGGCTCATCTGCTCACTCCCTTTAGTGGCCTTGGTAGCCAATTCATAGTTTTGACTGGCCTGTGCATTCAATTCCAAAGTTGAGGAGTTGATCTCCTCNAGGGAGGCNGCTTGATCTGAAGCTCGATCTGCCAACTGTCGACCTGTACTCTCTAGTATGCTGGATTCCTGCTGCACCTCGTGTGAGGCTTGCTGCAGCAGCAACTGGCTTTCNCGCTCCTTAGCTAGTATTTCCTGCAGCTGACTCGCCAACTGCTCAATCTGTTTAAACGCCTGCTTCTCCAGGCGCTGCTTCTCCACAATGTCANTGACCAGAACCAGAAACGGGGGCATGAACAGCAACACACAACTCAAACCAAAAACCGAAACGGTATAAGTGGAGGGGATGAACTTGAGGACTGTGAGGACTTGAACCAAGAAGTAAACGACGATGATCAGCGTGGCCAAGACAAACGCAATTCGCGCTTTCACGGACATCTTTGACATTGGACTCCTGAAGGTCGGACAATGACTACAGCATCCTGTAGCGGTTCCCCTCAGAAAACTCGGACCAGAGTCTCTTGAGAAGGCACGACAACTGCGCAACGCAGAAATCTTCTCCAAGTCAGGAGATGAAATGGACGAATGATTTCTANTTGCTCAAAGCCAATCTGACGATCGCTGGAAGTGGAAGGCATCAAGAGCTACTGCTTGGGTGATGGGTTACTTTACAGCCATNACTAACCACACCGCCTACCGTAGCAGCAAGGGTTTTNATACTGATTCAGAGTTTCCAAGGACTGTAATTGANCTGACGGATTCCCTGTGACTGCCCCTCGGAGGCCNGACNGATTATCCGCATCATTTCCACTATTAACTCTGTTGTCTTAAAANTTTCTTTCAACAACCCTTGGGTATCACCCAATAATCTANAACCTGAGTTCATCTTCTTTTCGNATGTAGAGACTACCNTAGTAAGCTCTTCNGCTAACTCTGTGGAATNCTTTANTTGGTCAANCTCNCTCTTGGCAGCACTCTGGCTGCGAAGGCTGCAGGTGAAGGAAAGCTCAATTGCTGCTGTTTCAAGTCTGCGACATCTTTAATCGGAGAATCCTTTTNTACCACTAGAATCCCCTGAATGAGTTTGTCTTTTTCTAGTGCGAAAGCTCGTTATCCAGGCTTCTATGAGAACATACACATAGTGATATGGATTCATGTATATAAAATCATAGCATCCATCAGACACCCACTGTTCAAAAGTCGGTATGTTCTTGGCTGTCCCGGCTTGCAACTTGAACCCCAGAGCTTTGTCTGTTGGCTTGCCNACTGCTGTGGTANAATTCTGATGGTGTAGGTCTACGCCCAAGCCGACCCATTTGCCAGCCAAAGTAGTCAAATTAGCAAAAAACAATTCATCTTTTTCATGTTGACTCCATCGCTTTGTTTCAAACAANTTAACAAAGAGAAGCAAAATCTATATTTGAATANCTAACGATATTGCTAGATTTTCTTTCTACCATCACACCAGCATGTTTTCCAACTCTTGGACTACATCCGCTGGCTGAATACTGATCAAGCAGTTTGTGTGGCTAAATTGGCAGGTTCGGTCGAAGCAGGGAGAACAAGGCTCAGCTCGATACAGGAAACGAGCATTTGGACTGAGAGGACGGGTCCACGTTGGGGAGGTAGAACCAAAAACCGCTAGTTGAGGACGCTGCAGCGCTGCCATGATGTGCATACTGCCAGAATCATTACTCAGCAATAATTTTGCTCTGGATAGCAATGCCACGAGCTGCGGTAAGTTAGAACGACCACACCAGTTCTCAACGCCAGCCAACCCTTGGGCAATCTTCTCACCACTAGCATGATCCGCTGGAGTGCCCAGAATCAGGATGGATTCGTTCCATTTCTGAGATAGCTGAGCGGCTACCTCATGATAATAAACTTCTGGCCACTGCTTGGCTGGTCCATAGATCGCCCCAGGAGCCAACGCGATAAAACTTTTGGGCAGCGCAGGTAGACCTCGTAACTGTTCACTGACCCATTCTTCGCTCAACTCAAGCTGCGGAAACACCAATGGAGTCTTGGTATCTCCTGGATTGAGAAGGTGCAGGTACTCTTCAACAAGATGCCGTGTGCGCGGTTTCCAAGCAGGTCGTATGGCTGGACGCAAAAGCCAACGCCTGCCATCACCAGAGTAACCAATGCGTTCTGGAATGCGGCTGCGCCAAGCCATCCATGCGGAAGAAAAGCTGGGCGGTAATACATAGATCCGCTGGTAATCTTGGTTGACAAACTCAGTACCAAAATCTCCTGCCTTGGCTAGTTCTCGGTCAAAAGGCAAGAGATTTCCCCGATGAGGCAGCGGTAATCCTTCAAAACCTTTACGGACGATCAGGTCCACTGTCGTTTCGGGAAAACGTTCTAACACCGCTTGACAAAAAGCTGTCGCCATCATCAGGTCGCCCAACCAGTTCGGCATGCGAATCAGAATCTTTGTTGGATCAGTCATGGGACTTGATTTAGACTAGCAATATTATATTTATTTATATATTATGATGTTTTATTAAAGTTCATTTNGAGGAAAATATGGACTTTCTTGGACTGCTTGGTTTTGTCATCTTCTGGGTTGTATTGCAACGTCGGATTCTGCCGAAGTTTGGGGTGCCCACCTGAATGAACCCCAACGTTTGACGCGTGCCAGCAAAGAAAGAGAGGAATTTNTCAAAAGAAAAGCAGATCGCCAACAAGGCAGAGAAACCTGTCTAAGCGATCCACCTCAGAGAAGTGGTTCAGGCTTGATTGCTCGGCAGATCGGATGCTCGAACACCAAGCGAGCAACTCTTTTCAGGAAGGCATTCACCTGCTCTGGAGCTGAACCGACCAAACGTTCAGAGTCTGTAAGCAACAACTGTAGCTCTTGTAGGTCCAAAGGCAGTGCTGGATCTTCTGCCAAGCGCTGCAGCAGATTGTTTTCTAAGCGAATTCCGCTGCGGAGTTCTTCCGCTACTTGTAGTGCGTGCTGCTTGATGCAGTCATGCAACTGCTCTCGACCTCCTCCCTTGCGTACAGCTGCCATCAAAATTGTTGTGGTCGCTAGGAAGGGGAGTTGCTGATCCACCTCGCGACGGATCAGATCCTCATAAAACCCCATCTCCTGCAAAATGGTNAGCGTGGTCTCCAACTGACCATCAAAGGCCCAGAAGGCTCCGGGTAGCGCTACCCGCCGCACAACTGAGCAAGCAACGTCGCCTTCATTCCACTGGTCNCCACTGAGCCCCATCAACATATTCACATATCCATTGAGCACTTGATGCAAGCCAGTAATACGCTCAGCATTGCGAGCGTTGACCTTGTGGGGCATTGCCGAAGAACCAACCTGACCAGACTGGAAGCCCTCTGTGAACAATCCTTGCCCTGACATCAGTCGGAGTGTCTTGGCCAAGCTACTGATNCCAGAACTCAACCCGAACAAGCAATGCNCCACTTCTGTATCGAGACTGCGTGGGTAGACCTGACCTACAGCCTGGAGCTGTGCTGGNCCCCCCAAGTATTGGCAGACAGCTGCTTCCAGTTCGCGAACCTTTTTTGGATCCTGTAGGAGGATATGCTGATCTAGCTGGGTCCCGACTGCACCTTGCAAACCTCGCAAAGGGTAATTAGAACACAAGCTTTGTAAACGCTGGAGAGCCTGTAGCATTTCCTCCCCAAACATGGCGAGACGCTTCCCAAGAGTGGTTGGTTGGGCGGGAACATTGTGTGTACGAGCCACCAGCAGCCAATCTCGAGTGCGCTCAGCCCAGCGGGCCAGCTGATAGAGGACTGCGATNTACTTNTCTTCAAGGAGGNCCAGTGAGCGGAGAATCTGTAGTTGCTCAACGTTATCCGTCAGATCCCGGCTGGTCAGGCCCTTGTGAATCTGCTGCTCTCCAGCCAAGTCACAAAATTCTTCGATACGGGCCTTGACATCGTGTCGCANCGTACGTTCGCGTTCTGCGATTCGCTCTAGGTCAATCTTATCTTTGACTTGCTCATAAGCCGTAATCGCAACGTCTGAAATTTCGACACCGACTGTCTGCTGTGCTTTCATCACAGCAATCCAGAACTCACGTTCCAGACGAATCTTTCCTGTTGCTGACCACAGCTCACACATTGCAGTACTTGCGTAACGTTGAGCCAGAACGTCAGGAATCTGAGTTTTCATCAGAGAGGCTTTACCTAGAGACCAACGCTGTTGCGCACTCGTTTGCGAACTTCCAAAGCTACGCGTCGAGCTTTGTCACGACCTTTTTCCAAGATTCCTTCCAGAGTCTCGGGCTGCTCGCGCAACTGAAAATAAACTTCTCGGGCTTCTCCCAATTCGCGCTCTACTGCTTCGAACAATTGTTGTTTCGCCTCGCCATAGCCCATCCCACCCGCTTGGTAACACTCTGCCAAGACAGCTTGTTCTTCTGCGGTGGTGAAATGTCGATAGAGTTGGAAGATATTGCATTGGTCAGGATCTTTAGGATCTTCCACTCCAAGNGAGTCGGTCTGAATCCGCATGATTGATTTANGGACCTGCTTGGCAGGGGCAAACAATGGAATCACATTGTTGTAGGACTTNCTCATTTTCTGACCATCCAGCCCTGGGATCGTCGCCACCTCTTCACCAATCAGTGGCTCAGGCACCACCAGCGCATCCTCTCCATAGAGATGGTTGAAGCGCAGGGCGATGTCACGAGTCATTTCCAGATGCTGTTTCTGGTCCTTGCCAACAGGNACAAAGTTCGAGTCATATAGTAGAATGTCTGCGGCCTGGAGGATTGGATAGCAGAATAGGCCAAGATTGACTTCCTGCTGCTTGGACTGCGCNTCTTTGAAGGCGTGGGCTCGTTCCAGCAAGCCCTTGGCCGTGACACAGGAGAGAATCCAGCTAAACTCGGTAACTTCTGGAATGTCGGACTGGCGGAAAAAGGTGTGCTGGTCGAAGTCCATACCCAAGGCAGCNAACACCGCCACTAGATCATGGGTATGTTCTTTNAGCTGGGCTGGTTCCCGAACAGTAGTCAGAGCATGATAGTCAGCAATGAAGTAGAGGGTGTCGTGCGTTTGCTGCAATTGCAGCGCGGGTCTCAGGGCACCAAGGTAGTTGCCTAGATGGGGAGTGCCCGAAGGCTTGATGCCTGTCAGGGCACGCAAACGGCTCATGCTTCCGTAGCAGCCAGGGAAGCTTCTGCTGCCGCAGGGAGAACATTGACGAAGCAACGGTCATTGCGCTTGCGAGTGAAGCTGACCGCACCATCACTGAGAGCAAATAGTGTGTAGTCCTTACCAACACCTACATTTTGACCTGCATGGAAGGTAGTTCCTACTTGACGAACNAAGATATTTCCTGCCTTAACGATCTGTCCACCAAAACGCTTGACGCCACGGCGTTTGCCGATTGAATCNCGTCCGTTGCGGCTNCTGCCACCAGCTTTTTTATGTGCCATGATACTTCCTAAAGGAAAGTTCGGAAATGAAGATCAGGCGCTGATCTCAGAGATGCGCACTAATGTATATTGCTGTCGATGGCCCTGCTTGCGACGATAGCCTTTGCGGCGCTTGCGCTTGAACACNATGACCTTGCGATCTTTCATGTGCTCAACCACCTCACCTTGCACCTTGGCCCCGGAAACNACAGGCGTTCCCACACGAACTTCACCATCATCTGTTTGGAGCAGNAACACTTGATCTGTCTCAAAGGTTGCGCCCTGCTCACTCTGCATGCGGTCCAGCCGTACTACCTCACCAGGCGTGACACGGTGCTGACGGCCTCCGGCCTGAATGATTGCGTACATCAGACACTCCTAAATATTGGAGATTGAAAGTTTGAAAACTTTGTAAGTTATAAAGAAACTAGTTGGAATACAAGTTTTTTTTANGCTTAGTTTTCTGCAATCCTTACGTAAACATCTCGCCCATCCCGCTGGTAACTGATGATCTGGGCAGAAGCTTTGCTGAANAGTTCGCCAGCCTCGAAGAACACAACCTGGAATGGCAGTTCTTCGCCTTCCCGCAGGTTGCGGTTAATCTCATTGCGCCCGTAGCGTTCCTTGTACTGCTCTCGAATACGGCTCACGCTCCACTCGCTNAGTTCCTGATGAGACAGCACCACGCCTGCATACACCACTTGGCTTTCCAGAATTTTCTGGTCGTCATCAAAGGCCAGGCCCTTGAGNCGGATCGAACTGATGTTGGAGGAATCTGAAAAATTTGAACGCACTGTTCCCGTCATCACATGAATCGCTTGACGGCTAAAATTNTTACGAAATTTCTCTACTCGCAGATTACCGACAAACTCAAACTGGTGCAGTTGCACACCAACCAAACGACTGAGCAAGGGAGAGTCAACCATGTGCAGGTAACCACCTGTCCAGAGNATCAACAAAAGACCCATGCTTGCCAATGTACTTACCAGAGTTAGCCGACCCCAAGGAATACGAGCTTCTGCTGTGGATTTCTCAAAAATTTGGCTGACCGTAGGAGCTTCTTCTTTCACCTTCGCTTGCTCTGGTGCTGGACCAGGAGCTGGCAGTTGCTTCAATGGTGGCTTGGATGGTACCTCTGNTTTNGGTGNTATTNGTTTCTTCGGTTTCGGTTCAGGTTGCACCTCATGCTTTGGAGTGGATATGACTTCTGGCTTGGGCTCAGGACTCGCTTCCGCTTTCGGAACAGGCTCAGCCNGCGGTGGCTTTGGTGCTGCTACCTTTTCAGGCTGAGGCGTAGGTTTTGGTTTTGGAGGGGGCTTGGGTACTGGAATTTCTGGAATTGCTCCATCATCCTCAAACAATGGCGTACTGCTCTGCTCTTCTGACTCTAATTTCTCAGGAAATGATTCATGAATTGCCCGTTCAAAGATACTCTGGGCTTNTTCTGTTTCTTCCGTAGGAGGTGAATCGTGCAAAAGTGATTCAGTATCCTCTTCCTTCCGAGGGGCCTGCTCCAGCAACGCGGAACCTTCTGAGATGCTAGGNTTAGGAGGAGGNATGAACTCTGTCCCTTGTGTTTCACGACCTGGTGGCAGGGGTACTCCCAGCAGACCACGCAATTCCTGAAGATCTGCTGGATTAGTGGGCTCTGACTCAGGAATTCCATCCAATTCATCAGGGATCTGCAGCTTTTCCTGAGCAGGCAGGGGTGGTGAGGGAGGCAGAACAGGTTCCACTGGTGGTGGCGCTGGACGAGTCTCACTCTTGGCAAGAGTGGTTGACCGTCGATANGCAGCTTCCCCCTCCGGACTAGGCTTCAACTCTGGTGTATTGGCTTTNGTTTCATGCTTGACAGCAGGTGGACCAGGCAGAGGAATCAGGCAATTNCAATGAANACATTGCGATCTATGAGTATCCGGGAGAGCCTCAATAGCGAATTCGTAACGTCGATGACATTCCGGACATTGGATCAGCATGGCGGGCAGCACGAATTGGATACGGGAAGGGGATCAGCTTTTCGAAGGGAATTACGCTATCGGAGGTCCCTCAGAGATGCCAGTTTTTTTTAGTTAAATTCGGCATGCTGCTTTCGCAACCACGTTGCCAATTCTACTGGAGAATCAACCACCAAGCGTGCTCCATGCTCCTGAAGTTCTTCAACTTTTCGGAAACCCCAACTAACTCCAATCGGGTAACTGCCCGCATTCGTGGCAGTCTGCATATCGATACTGGTATCTCCAACCAGGCAGAGTGTTTCGACTGGCAAGCTAAGTTCTTGAGCAATCAGTTGCATCCCAGTTGGATCTGGCTTTCGGGGAGTACCNGCCTGTTGCCCTCGAACAATTTGGAAAGGCCAAGCTCCAAGGAAATGCTGCACGCATTGCTGAGTAAAAGTATCCGGCTTGTTCGAAAGAATCGCCAGAGGCCAAGCCGCTTGAGTCAANTCATCTAACAAGTCCACGATTCCAGTATANAGACAAGTCTGCTTCCTCCAACCCAGAGCATACTCTTCNTCAAAGGCTTCCAGCAANCGATCATTCCATTCCTCAGCAACACATGTCTGGGGGAGNACCTTCTCCATCAAGCGGCTGGCACCTTCCCCCACGAAATAACGATAACACTCCAGAGGGTGTGTTGGCAGATCAAATCGTAGTAGCGCAGCATTCGCTGCATTGCCAATATCTACCAANGTGTCNAGCAGAGTGCCATCGAGATCAAAACAAATTGCATGAATACGCATTGAGTCCCTCATCAAATTTCGGGTAAAAAATAGTTTGGATTTGCAGTCAACAAAANCAAAATTTAACTCACTACTACTGAAAAGACGCTTGACCGTCAACCTCATCTTATGTTACCAAATTGTCCTNCNTTCAATCTTCTTCCTGAAAGAAGGCTCCNACAAATCGAAATNGCTTNCATNNNACAAGACTGAAGGCAAAGGGAATGGACTACAAACAAACAATTATTGAAAATGCTTGGGGNGGTCTCGCGGTAGACTANGGACTACTGCACTTCCAACTGGCGACNCCAATTGTAACTCTAGTGATCATTTTTNTCGTCTACAAATCCTTAAATTCTCTCCTGTTCCAACCTGTTTTGCGTACCATTGATCAACGCGAAAAATTTGTCCAGGATCGACGAGATCGAGTAGCTGTTCTGACTAAAGAAATTGAGACTCTTGGAGACCAATTTGATCAGAAACTTCATGTTGCCCGTTCAAAAGTAGCACACGTGATGAATGANGCTTACGAACAAAGTCATAAGCAACGCGAGGAAACCATTCTTAAACAGNGGGATTTATTGGAGAAGGAGGCTCGCAGTGCTCATGAACATCTGATTTCTGAGACGGAACAGACACGAGCGACNCTGCAACAATTGACGGAAGAATTGTCAGAACGAACTGTNGGCCGCCTGCTCAACTAACTTCCCTGCTTGCTGCCCACCTTTGTGGGACTCACGATGAGAAAGGATTGCATAATGATGAAGAGAACCGGCATGTGTAGCGTGCTGCTGATTGGACTGCTTTGGTCAGCACCACTCTGGGCCGCTGGAGAAGAAGGACAAGCATCAATGCTAGACTTCTTCTGGAAAGTAGTTAACACAATTATTCTGTTGGCAATCCTTTACTATTTTGCTCGCAAACCCATCAGTAANGCATTNGGCAAGTCTGCAGAAGAAGCCAAGGCTACAATTGAGGAAGCACGTCAGGCTGAACAGCGTATTGAGNAAGAGTTGACCAAGGCACGTGAGAAACTTGAGAAGGTAGAGCATGAAGCAACCGAAATGATTGCAAAAGCCAAAGTCACTGCAGAAGTCGAGCGTCAGCGAATCTTGGAGGAAGGCGAGGCTGAGGTAAAACGAATCACNGACTATGCNCGNTTCACCATTGAGCAGGAATTCAAAAAAGCTGAATACGACTTACGCCGCTGGGTAGCTGGAGTGACCATCGATCTGGCTGAAGANAAGTTGCAGCAACGTGTCAACGCAGACCAGCAGAAAAAATTGATTCAAGATTTCGTTGATGAATTGCCGAGTGGAGGAAGCCAATGAGCCAAATGGTGATTGCTCGCAGATACGCCTCGGCCCTTTCTAACCTTGCCCAAAAGGAAAATAGTCTGGAGCAGGTTGAGACTGAACTAAAGGACTTCTCTGACACCCTGTNCGAAGCTGTCGAATTGCAGGACAGCCTGAGCAACAACAAAGTGCCAATGGCGGTGCGCAACAATATCCTTACAGAAATACTGACCAACATGAAATTGTCTCCATTGGTCAGCACCTTCCTACGCTACCTGCTCAGTAAACGCCGCCTGACANTTGTTCATGACATTGCTCAGGCGTTCGCCTTGTTGACTCAAGAGGCGATGGGAATTCTTCCCGCAGAAGTCACGGTCGCCAAAGAACCACGCAGCAAAGAGAGCAAAGATTTGTTGCAGAAACTGCAGGAACAACTCTCTGCCAGTACTGGCAAGACCGTACAAATCCATGTATCAGTGGATCCTTCCATCATCGGCGGCATCGTCACACGCATCGGTTCGATGGTGATCGACGGGAGCATCCGCAACCAACTTATCCAAGTCCGTGAATCGATCATCAGGGGTTGAGAGGTTATGAAACTACGAGCCGAAGAGATCAGCGCGATCATCCAAAAGCAAATTGAGAATTTTGATAAGAAAGCGACCAAGACCGAAGTGGGTACCGTGTTGCTCGTCGGNGACGGCATCGCACGCGTCCACGGCTTGGACAATGTACGAGCTGGAGAGTTAGTTGAATTTTCCGATGGAACAACGGGCATGGCCCTCAACCTTGAGGAAGATAACGTCGGTATCGTGATCTTCGGTAGCGACTCAGGCATCAAGGANGGAGATGAGGTGCGCCGCACAGAGCGTATCNCTGAGGTTCCTGTCGGAGATGCTCTGCTAGGGCGTGTTGTTAGTCCACTTGGAGAGCCGATTGATGGCAAAGGCCCTTTGGGTACAGGAGAAACTCGCTTAGTTGAAGTNATAGCTCCAGGAATCGTTACCCGAAAGTCTGTTCACGAGCCAATGCAGACAGGACTCAAGGCCATCGACTCCATGGTACCAATTGGACGNGGTCAGCGTGAGCTGATCATTGGCGACCGCCAGACTGGCAAAACAGCAATTGCCATCGACACAATCATCAACCAGAAGGGTGGTGACGTTATCTGCATCTACGTTGGTATTGGACAAAAACGCTCCACCATGGCCCAGATCGTTCAACGTCTGGAAGATGCTAATGCNATGGACTACACAATCATTGTAGCTGCGACAGCCTCCGAACCCGCTCCTCTACAGTTTATTGCCCCCTACTCAGGGGTCAGTATGGGAGAATACTTCCGAGACAAGGGCAAGCACGTCCTCTGTATCTATGACGATCTTTCAAAGCAAGCAGTTGCCTACCGCCAATTATCACTGTTACTTCGCCGTCCACCNGGACGTGAGGCTTTCCCAGGAGATGTTTTNTACGTTCACAGCCGTCTGCTTGAACGAGCTTGTAAGCTCCATGATGGACTCGGTGGTGGTTCCTTGACCGCATTGCCCGTCATCGAAACTCAGGCAGGGGACGTNTCGGCCTACATTCCGACCAACGTGATTTCGATCACTGATGGTCANATCTTTCTCAGCACAGATCTCTTTAACTCTGGGGTAAGACCTTCGATCAATGTNGGNCTATCTGTTTCTAGGGTTGGGGGTGCTGCTCAGGTCAAGGCAATGAAAAAGGTTGCTGGCACATTGCGGCTAGACCTAGCCCAGTTCCGTGAAAAAGAAGCTTTTGCTCAATTTGGAAGCGATCTGGACGCATCAACTCAGCGGCAGTTGGCCCGAGGTCAGCGTCTCGTAGAAGTACTCAAGCAACCGCAATATTCACCGATGCACTGGGTCGACCAAGTGATGGTGATATTTGCTGCTACTAANGGCTACCTNGATAACATCTCTGTAGCTAGCATTCGTGACTTCGAAAATGGCTTCCTGCAGTTGATGCACGGGCAGTATGCGGACCTGCGTAATCAGCTTATCGAAACCCAGAACATTGACGCTGTCCAGGATGGCCTGAAGAAGGCTCTCAGNGAGTACGTCGAAACATTTCAGGCAGCCTGAGTGCTAAGCCATCCTGTATCTGGCTCATAGCCNGGTACACTATCAACGTGAGATCTGATGCCCAGCCTCAAAGAAATCCGCAATCGAATCACTAGNGTCAAAAAGACGCAGAAGACCACCAGNGCAATGAAGATGGTCTCTGCTGCTAAGTTGAACCGAGCTGAGGACACTATCCGACGTGCCCGGCCCTATTCAANAAAACTGAGGGCAGTTGTTTCTTCTCTCTCCGGCAAGTTGACGCCGGATGACAATCCTCTTTTTCGGGATCAAGAGGGGAAGCGTATTGCCGTGGTCCTCATGACTTCGGATCGTGGTCTCTGTGGAGGTTTCAANGCTAACCTCTGTAAACTGCTCGCTCGAACCCTCCATGAAGAAAGAGTGGATAGCGCAGAGATGCATATCGTGGGACGAAAAGGCCGAGACTTTTTCCGCCGCACCAACCACAANATTGNAGCAGACTATCCCGATGCTCGGCCAGAAAACTATTTAGATATTGTCTTCACAGTACTTGATGGATTGACCAAAAGATTTGCAGCTGAAGAGTTGGATAAAGTCTATCTGGTCTTCAACGAGTACAAGAGCATCTTGACTCAAGAACCNATTATTCAGACCTTGCTGCCGATNCGACCGCTCGAAGATGCCNAGGAAACGGAGGAACAAGAAGTTCTCTTNGAGCCTTATGTCGAAGAACTCATTGGCCCCTTGGTTCAGCAGTATATACAAAATCAAATGTACACAGCTTGGTTAGGTACTTTGGCTGGAGAACANGCAGCTCGGATGACAGCGATGGATTCTGCTACCAAGAACGCCGGAGAAATGATCAAGCAGTTGAATCTCTACTATAACCGTAGTCGTCAAGCCGCGATTACGAGGGAACTGATTGAAATCATCAGTGGTGCTGAAAGCTTNTAAGCTGAGCTGCTGAAANTGAAGACCCTCTTGCCAGAGATAGGATATGAGCATAGGTAAGACCACCCAGATCATGGGTCCCGTCGTGGATGTGATGTTTGAGAGCGGAGAGCTGCCCGAAATCTACTCTGCTCTTGAAATCACCCTTGAAGACAACTCAACTCTGGTCTGTGAGGTCCAGCAGCACCTTGGCGAAAACACTATTCGCAGTATTTCGATGGGCCCCACCGAGGGTCTGGCNCGCGGTATGGACGCTAAGAGCACGGGCAAGCCTATTCAGGCACCTGTNGGCCGTGAAGTTCTAGGACGAATCATCAATGTCACCGGTGATGCCGTCGATGAGATGGGGCCGATCAACAACAAGAATTTTTTNCCGATTCATCGTGAGCCACCAACTTTCGAAGAGCAAGAAACCAAGGCGGAGATGCTAGTTACNGGGATCAAGGTTCTGGATCTGCTCTGCCCATTTCTCAAGGGTGGAAAAATTGGACTGTTTGGTGGCGCCGGCGTGGGCAAGACTGTTGTAATCATGGAGTTGATCCGAAACATCGCTGCTGAGCATGGTGGTTTCTCTGTCTTNGCAGGCGTGGGTGAGCGCACTCGCGAAGGTAATGACCTCTGGAATGAGATGAAAGAGTCTGGAGTTCTTGATAAGACCAGTCTCGTATACGGCCAGATGAACGAACCCCCAGGAGCTCGCGCAAGNGTGGCTTTGACTGGATTGACCATCGCNGAGAATTTCCGCGATGCTGAGGGAGCTGACGTGCTGATGTTTGTCGATAACATCTTCCGCTTTACTCAGGCTGGTTCTGAAGTATCCGCTCTACTNGGTCGGATTCCCTCNGCGGTAGGTTACCAACCAACACTCTCTACCGAAATGGGGAACCTGCAGGAAAGGATTACCTCGACTAAGAAAGGCTCCATTACCTCCGTACAGGCGGTCTATGTACCTGCAGATGACTTGACAGACCCCGCACCAGCAACCACTTTCTCGCACTTGGATGCAACTGTTGTTTTGAGTCGTGCTATTGCTGAGTTGGGAATCTATCCAGCAGTTGACCCCCTGGATTCAAACTCTCGTATCCTCACACCTGATATCCTCGGTGAAGAGCACTACCAGACCGCACGCGGTGTTCAGCAGTTGCTGCAGCGCTACAAGGACCTACAGGACATTATCGCAATTTTGGGGATGGACGAACTTTCTGAAGAAGACAAGGCGGTTGTTAACCGAGCTCGCAAGGTTCAGCGCTTCCTATCTCAGCCTTTCTTCGTAGCAGAGATTTTCACTGGCTCAGCAGGTCAGTACGTTGATATCGCTGATAACGTCCGTGGATTTAAGGAGATTCTGGAAGGAAAGCACGATGACATGCCCGAGCAAGCCTTCTATCTGGTAGGCACGATTGAGCAAGCTCGTGAAAAAGCTTCAAAAATGGCCGCAGCTGACGCAGCCTGATGATCACTTCTTTGAAAAGGCACCCTCATGGATAAGCTGCAACTGGAAGTGCTCACACCCGGCAGAATTCTACTCGAAACCGAAGTAGACCACGTTGTTCTACCCGGTTCGATGGGAGAAATGGGAATCCTTCCACAACACATTCCTGTCGTCACCATGCTCAACGGTGGCGTCCTGAGCTACTTCGTCGAACAAAAACAAAGCTATTTGGCGGTCCAAGGAGGTTACGCTCAAGTTGACAACAACCGCATCACTGTGCTGGTGGAACGAGCTGCTTTTGCTGAAGAAATTGACTTAGTGGTAGCGGAGCAGGATGAAAAAGACGCTGCAGAGCACCTCAAACAATTGTTGAGTAACTCCTCCTCACGAGCATCGGAAGAGGAGTATGAAGTAGAACGTAAGCGTACTGCTGCTTACGAAGCTCAGTTGATCTGGGCCATTGCTCGTCAATCCGCCTCTCAGCACAAGTAATTGGTCTCTGGGCATCTCCTAACTCTGGAGGAGATGCCCTTCTTCCTCCACCTGGCTTTCCTGCTTCTTCTTCCCCAACAAGAATACCTCTACGCTATCTGATCGAGAACTTTTTGGCTTACAGATTTTGACTTCGGCAAACATTTGTTGGAACTCCTGTTGAAGCCGCTGGAAGGGTGCTCCCTGGAAAGCCTTGACCAGCAAGTACCCTCCTTTAATCAGATGTTGTTCCGCCAACCATAAAGCGTGTTGATTGAGTGCATAAGAGCGATCAGCATCGACAGCTCGAATACCTGTAGTCTGTGGAGCCATGTCACTTAGGATAATATCGAAAGAGTTCTCCCACCAGGCACCACTGCGATCAAGCTCGTAGATGTCTGTCTGAAACACTTCTACCTGTGGCGGCAGGCTAATCGCTACGGCCTGTAGATCAATCCCTAGTAGGCGTCCGCTCTCTCCAATACGCTTTGCCGTGTACTGTAACCAAGATCCTGGTGCACAGCCTAAATCAAGAACCTTCTGGCCGCGTTTCAGAAACTGGTGACGCTGGTCAATTTCCTCTAATTTATATGCTGAGCGGGCAACGTAACCATCCTTGCGGGCTTTATGAAAATAATGGTCCTGAACTTTCTTCATGATCTATTAGTTCTACCAGATCGGGTTAGCGTTTGCTTTTTGGGTCCGCTTGAAGTAACAATCTTGCACGCGTCACAAGACCGTCCTATCCAGGAGGAAGCCCCATGGACTTCAAAGTAGCTGGTTTGAGCCCTGCAAGTTTTGCAGAAACCCTAGACTTCCAAAAATCCTCGGCCGAGGTAGCTCCCATCTCCCTGCAAGACATCCGCTCATTACGGTACGGTTTTGAGCGGGAAGCTGAGACGTTGCGACCCGTATTGGGAGCTGCAGAGCATCAGTCGATGCTGATTGCCATGTATGAAGGCACAGAACAATTGCTTAACAGGCGTGTTCCAGCCTTTGCGGTTCACGAATATCTTGAAGGTCTTAAAGGCAGCGCACAAGAGCTGCGCAACCAGGGACTGGCCAACCAAGAATTTCGGCAACAACTCTTCGAGCAATCACGACTTTCTCTGCACTACGTTCTCAATCAGGGATAGCCTCGCTCAGCCTTGTATTCCCACAACGGCTAGCTATTCGTAATCTGTTTGTCGTCACACCTGATTGACCGGAGTCATGCATCTCTATTTCTCTACCCTGGTTTCCTGTTCCATCGAAGAGGTTTGGGAGAGGTTTAACCAAGACCTCTTCCTGGCATTGAATCCCCCATTTCCGCCGGTGCATCTGCTGCGCTTCGATGGTTGTCGGCAAGGAGACGAAGTGCACCTCAAGCTGGGATTCTGGCCTCTACAGCAATCGTGGGTCAGCTTGATCACTTCACAACAAACCAGTATAGAGAAAATCGTCTTTGTTGATGAAGGTCAGCAGCTACCATTTTTTCTGCGCTCCTGGCGTCATGAACACCGACTGGAACAGCAGAAAAACCACACAATAATCGTTGATGCAATTGAGTACCATGCCCCTATCAGACTGCTTGAATGGATCCTGTGGCCAATCTTATGGTGGCAGTTTCGCTACCGCCAACCAGTCTATCGAAGCTATTTCAACAAAGAGTAGGCAAGCAAACGGCAGACTACTTCGTCTGATTATGTTGATCTGTGGGTGCTTGTGCTGCCTGCCCAGTTCTCTTTGGGCAACCCAAGGTGTGACGTCAAAAGAGATTCGCATTGGCACTCATACAGCAATGAGTGGACCCGCTGCAACTTGGGGATTAGGAGCTGTCAAAGCCTTACGCTTCCACTTTGCAGAAGTTAACGCAGCAGGTGGAATTCATGGGCGCCAACTACGACTGATCGCCGAAGATCATCAATATCAAGTTGTGAGAGCTCGTCAAGCTGCCAATAAACTTGTACTTCACGATCGGGTCTTTGTCATGCTTGCCGCCTTAGGAACTAGCATGAACCAAGTTGCCTTGCCGCTACAAGAAGAGCACAATGTGGCCAACTTGTTTCCNTATACTAGCGCCCGACTGATGTCGGAACCGTTTCACCCACTCAAGTTTACAGCCAGTGTATCGTACTTCGATCAGGCGCGAGCCTTGGTTCGCCACTTTCACCAACAAAAACTTCAGCGTTTCTGCTTGATGCACCAGAATACCGACTATGGCCGTGAAATGCTGGATGGGGTGGAAGCTGGATTACAGGAATTGGGGATGTCACTAACTGCTGTGGAGACACATAGCCCGACAGAAACGAACTTTCTCAACACCCTGCTTCGCCTGAGGGAAGCTGACTGTGAAGTTGTACTACTGGGTACCATTCTGGGTGATACCATCCGTATCCTGCAAACCCGACAATCCCTGCAATGGGATGTAACGATGGCTGGCAATGTCTCTGCTTACGACCAAATCATAGTTGACCGTGCAGGAACAGCAGCAGATGGTTTTCTAGCAACAGCATCTATTGAAATGTTATATCCCGAAACATTAGCTTCTTCTGTAGCACAAGATTTCTTCGCGAAATTTCAGGCTGAATATGGAGAGTCTCCAAATAACGCCGTGCAGATGGCTTACTTTTATGCTCGTATTCTAACACACGCTCTGCAGTTGGCTGGACCGGAACTAAATTCTGAAAAACTAACCTCAGCCCTTGAATCAATGAACAACTACCAGGATGAACTAGGCGGACCAGTTATACAATTTGGCCCAAGCGATCACGAAGGAATTGAAAAACCATTGCTGGCAGAAGTACAGTATGGCCAGTGGCGAACTGTCCGATCTGTGATGGACTGAAACTCTTCATGACAACAATTCTGCGTGTTTTATTTACAGGAGGAGGATCGGGCGGTCCAACGACTCCTCTCTTAGCAGTAAACGAGGCCTTAGGAGCCTTAGGTCCAACTGAATCTCGGTTTCTTGGCACAACAAGCGGCCCAGAGCGAGCCATGGTGGAAGAGGCAGGCATGCACTTCCATGCAATCCCAGCTGGCAAGTTGCGCCGCTATTTCAGCTGGCAGAACTTCACAGACCCCTTTCGTATTCTAGCTGGTGGAATCATTGGTTTAAAACATCTACTGCGATTCAAGCCTCATGTTGTGGTCTCTGCTGGGAGCTTTGCCAGCGTGCCGGTTGCCTATGCAGCTCGAGCATTGGGTATCCCTCAAGTATTGCTACAAATGGATGTTTTGCCAGGACTGGCCAATCGGTTGATGGCTCCAGCCAGTTCAGCGCTGGGTTATTATTTTCCAGCCTCTGAGAGAGCCTTCCAACGTATACCGGAGCGTCAACATGTCGGTCCCGTTGTGCGCAACTCTATTTATCAAGGAGACCCTGAACAGGCCAACCAGCGTTTTCGGCTGAATCCTGACTTACCGGTTCTACTAATCACCGGTGGTGGGCAAGGTGCTGTTGGCTTGAATAGAGCCATTCAACCACTGCTGCCGACCTGGCAGAAACACTTCCAGGTGATTCATCTGACTGGACGAGGTAGTGCAATCGATCTGGCGCATGGTCCTCGCTATCAGACTTATGAATTCGTCAACGAGGGCATGGGTGATCTATTAGCCCGCAGCCAGCTTATAATTACCCGTGCAGGCCTTGGCATTCTTGGTGAGTTATCGATTCTAGGCAAGGATGTGATCCTTGTTCCTCTACCAAACAGCCATCAGGAATTGAACGCTTCCGCATTGGCTGAATCTGGTGCTATCACACTGCTAAACCAACAGGAATTAGCTGAAAATGGATCGCAATGGTGGTCCAAATTTTGGTCTACATATCAACCCGGTGTCACCGGCAAACGAATGCAGTCCTACTGGCCACCGCAAGGCACTATTGCGTTTGCCAGTCTGATTCGCCAACAAGGCCTGCGTGTATCCTAATCTCAGGGAGGGCAAGAGATGGAATTGATGTATCAGAATGTCGTGGAAATGATGGACCGCTGCTGCGAAGAATACGCAGATCTGCCCATGTACGGAGCCCCGGCCAAAGGTGACTACAACTGGATGACATTTCGGGATTTTGCCGAGACCGTTGCTGAGTTACGAGGAGGACTGGGTTTACTTGGTGTAGGAGAAGGGGATCGTGTGGGCGTTATTTCGGCTAACATGATTCCCTGGGTGACTATGGCGTATGCGACCTTCAGCGCAGGGGCTGTCTACGTGCCGATGTATCCTCAGCAACACAAGGAAGAATGGCAGTACATCTTGCGTGACGCGAATTGCAAGGTTCTTCTAGTCGCTTCTGAACAACTCTATCACGAAGCATTGACCTGGCGGGGTGAAATTCTTCCAGAACTGCAGCATGTTGTGCTACTACGCGATGCTGAGGATCAGGAAGTACAGACCTATGAAAGATTGCGCAAGATGGGTCAGCAGCACCCTGTTCCTGCTCAATACCCGGATACAGGTGCTCTTGTAGAGATTATGTACACGTCTGGAACCACTGGCAACCCAAAGGGTGTGATGCTCAGTCATCGTGGAGTCCTCTCCACAGTCCAAGCAGGTTTGACGAGCATTCCTTTCCAAAAAGGTGACCGCACATTGGCCTTCTTGCCTTGGGCTCACATTTTTGGCCAGATTTGTGAGGTCCACGGACTGATTATGTTTGGAATGTCTGCAGCCATGAACGAAAATCTTGCTAAATTAGTCGATGAACTGGGCCAGGTCAAACCAACCCTGCTCTTTGCGGTTCCACGTGTTTACAATCGAATTTATGAAAAGATTCATCTACAGATCCACAACAAGTCTCCCAAGCTCTACTCCCTGTTCCAATACGGATTGACCTGTTCCGCCAAGCGACGGCATGGTGAAAAACTCTCCCTCAAGGAAGCACTGGCCTTCAAGCTTTGCGACAAGCTCTTCTTCTCCAAGGTCCGGGCACGTTTNGGTAATCGATTGCGGATGGCTTACAGCGGGGGAAGTGCTCTGAATCCGGAGGTCATTGAATTTGTCCAGAATATCGGCATTACTCTCCTTGAGGGATATGGGCTGACCGAAGCAATTGTCTCCGCCAACGCACCNGANNTTCAGAAGACTGGNGCNGTNGGNAAGCCTTTACCAGGAGTNNNTGTTGAGATTGANCGTTCTGTGACNANGGCCAATGAGCANGANGGAGAGATNATNATNCACGGNNCNACNNTGATGCTNGGCTACNATAATCTGCCNGAAGAAACNGCNAGTGTGTTCACACCTGAAGGAGGCTTCCGCACTGGAGATGTGGGTAATATTGACGANGATGGGTTTCTGCGGATTACTGGGCGAGTCAAAGAGATCTACAAGTTAGAAAATGGTAAGTACTGTGTCCCAGCTTTAGTGGAAGAAGCACTCAAGCTCAGTCCTTTCATTAATCAGGTGATGATCTACGGCTTCCAGAAACTCTACAACGTAGCGCTAATCGTGGTTGAAGCCGATGCCCTGAAAACCCATGCGTCCCGCAACAACATCACTGGCACACTGGAAGACTGGCTGAAGGATGAAGAGATCCTCAAGCTCTACAAGCAGGAACTCCGTAAGTATGCAGCAGATTTTCAGGACTATGAGCGGCCCAAGCGCTTCCATCTACTGACTGAAGAGTGGACAGTGGACAACAACCTGATTACTCCAACCTTGAAGTTGAAGCGCAATCGCGTCGAGGAACGCTTTCAGAAAGAACTGGTAGGGATGTACTGATTCAAAGCCATTGGTGGAGCGCAGACCAGATAGGTGCACGCCCAGATTTGTCTAGGGAGGAATGTGTCAGGGGGTCCTTCTCTAACTGGAGAGTGGTTCGAACTTGTTGAAGATGACTGCGGTACTGGCTCCGCTTGAGCTTATCCATCTTGTTAGCTACGACTAGGACAGGCCGCTGGTAGTGATCCAGCCAAGTCTTCATCTGGCGGTCATGCTCTCCTGGTTTGTGGCGAACGTCTACGATCAGCACGACACCCCGAAGAGTGGAGCGCTCCCCAAGATAGGCTTCAATCGTTTTTTGCCAACCACGACGAACTGCTTCAGGCACCTTCGCGTAGCCATAGCCAGGAAGATCTACCAGATGAAACAAATCATTAACACAGAAAAAGTTGATCAACTGTGTCTTACCTGGCGTGGAGCTAGTCTTGACCAGTTGGTTGCGCTGCAGCAATGAATTGATCAACGTGGATTTACCCACGTTGGATTTTCCAGCAAAGGCGATTTCCGGAAGGCTTGGATCCGGAAATTGCTTGGATTGTGCTGCGCTGGTAAGAAATTCTGCTGAATGAATCTTCACTGTTTGTCTTCCGTTCCGATCTCACGGATTGTCACCTTGTCGGTGGTCTCTTCTGCTTCCTTCTCCGGATCTTCGAAATATTCTGCTGGGATTTCAAAGTGATGGACCGCCAGAGCTTGTAAGCTTTCTTCGCTACAAACGGCCTCATCCCGGGCCAAATCAAAGTATAACAGTACAGTCAGAATCGAAGCGTAGGGGTAGAAAATCAATGCAGTCAGGTACTGTGTCCAGCGCAAGGCAGCCTGGGTTTCTGCACTTCCCAACAACTTGACGAGGTCCTCTCCGTCCGCTGCCATTGGATCTGTTTGCAACAAGGCACTGAAATTGATTTCCGGCAGGAACAGTTGGAGCAAAATGATAAAGAGCAATAACTGCAGGATCATGGCGACAACAACGACACCAAAAGCTCGCTTCAACCGGTTACGAGTTAGCTGAAAGCTACGTACCAAAGCAGGTAGCCCCCGTAGCTCTTCGATGACACAGACTGGCTGGGCAATGGTCAGAAAAACAAAGCTACTGAGCCAGAGCGTTACCAATACAATGTTCAGCGGTGTCGGTGCCATCAATCCATAGAATCCAAGGATCGTCAGCAGGTATTGTAGGATTCCGACATGCAGAGGTCGCAAGACGGCGCGACTGCCCAAACGGCGTAAAATATTCCCAGTGGGAAACACACCCGTGAACAGTAGGGAGAGCAGTCCTAGGGTCGCTCCTGCTTCCAACAGTCTCATCAGCAGGAAAAAAACCACACTCTCTCCCTGATCTACTCCGCTTAGGCTGAGTAGTAGCGCTGGAACCAGTAACACCAGGGTCAGTCCCAACAAAGGAAAGAGATGCGCGCGATAGATCTGCCAACTATGAACAAAGAGCGAACCAAGGGTTGGGGCAGCGGGTATGAGACTCATGCGCAATTCATTACGGATAGCAATACGTTGTCAGTTAAGCAGCAACAGGAGAGGTAATGACCTCAGAACGGGAGTCGCTGGTGCAGACGAAAAAGAGTACGGAAAACAAAATTATACCCCAAACTCAGCTTGCTTTACAAGTCGAAGCGTCTACGCAGACCTTGCCGGACGAGTCAGATCTGATCATCCACGAGTTGAATCAGAAGCTGAACTCACTGCGGCAGCAACTGGTCAATTACGAAAGCCAACGTCAACAAGCGAATGGCCCCAGCCCACGACAATTGCGGGCCCAACTAGCCAAACAGGAAGCTCAACTACAGGATCTTCAGGCCGAACAGGCAACTGTCAATTACCATGCCCGATCTCTACCACAGACTTTCTCTGCTCTGCGTAAACCAGCTTCTCAGTTGGAGGAGCGAGTCGGTCAACTGCTGGAGAGAATTCCCGACCCAGAGGTTCGCAAAGCTCTGGAGCACTGTCGTCAACTGGCCAAGCAAATGCTGGATGACACCGATACCCAGCAGCAGGAACTAGAAGAGATCCATCAAGATTATCAGCCTGAGCGCAGAGCGGTCAATCTATTGAAATTCTTTCGAGGAGTTGCCCGGCAGCACACGCAGCAGAGTCGACACCCACTGCGGCTCTTTGCCTCGACTCGGCTTCCCGATGAGATACACCTGGACCCAGCAGGATTCAGGCGAGCCTTGCTGGCCATGCTTCAGGAAGTGCGACACCAAGCAAATACGGAACCGCTCCAGTTGCTCCTGCAAACCTCTAATCCACGCCAGCAACGAGATGCTCGTATTCAGATCACTGTTAAGATTGATTCAGGCTCCAACTTGTCAAAGGCAAAAAATTGGGGAGATTATCTGGCACAGCGAATGAGTGAGATGGACGGGAGTCCGGAGTTGTTGATTGGGCGAAAGATTATCTACGCCCATGGGGGCAGAATCAGTTTACGCCGGGAAGAGGACCAGGTCGTTGGGTTGGAAGTTAGCCTTCCGCTGGAAACAATGACTCACAACGGTGCACCACAGATCGGGCGGTCCACGGATACGAAAACTCCCACAAGTAAGGATTCCTGATAATTAGGTTGTGGCAGTGCCGTTTGTTTTGCTAACAGTGGAATCTGTTGTGCTAGCGGTAGCGGTTGATTCAGTTTCCTTGGCTTCAGCAGCTGCTACATTCTCCTTGCGTGCAGCCAAGTCCTCCTGTCCCTTCTCAAACGCATTCGCCACAGCTTCCAGCTTGTCTCCAGTACTCATTTGAGAGAGCTTCAATGAGCCGAACTTGTTGGCCACTCCACCGAAGTTATTCTCAAAGTCTTTCTTGATATCCTTCACCTCGAGATCCCGCTCAATGGTATCCATTTCGGTCTGTACGGTGTGACGAATATCGTTGGTAGCCCGTTTGATTTCAACGAGCCCCTTGCCCACGGAGCGCATGACTCCCGGAAGCTGCTTGGGTCCAATGAAGATCAGCGCAATCACGACGATGATGACTAATTCTGGCAGACCGATGCCAAACATGAGATTCTCCTCCTAAACGGTTATTAACAAAACACGATTTTATATCCTGCTTAACGAGGAAAGGCAAATGCCCAGTGATGACTTTCTGGCAGTTCTTGATTTTGGGAGCCAGTACGCACACCTGATTGCCAAGCGAATCCGGCATCTAGGAGTTTACACCGAGATCTTTCCACCTTCCATTGACATAGACAGCCTAAGGGCTGCCAAGGGCATCATCCTCTCCGGAGGACCTGCTTCTGTCTTTGTCGGGGACGTGCCTGCATTCAATCCGGAAATCTTAAGCATCTCTCAACCCATTCTTGGCCTCTGCTACGGCCACCAATTGATAGCCAAATATTTTGGTGGCCGTGTAGCCAACACGGGACAGGGAGAATTCGGCAAAGCTTCTCTGCATCAGCTGAACTTTTCCCCCTTGTGGAAAGATGTTGCAGATAAATCTCAGGTCTGGATGAGCCACCAGGACAGCGTCACGGAGCTTCCACAGGGTTTTAAGGTGATCGGTGAAACCATTTCAGGGAGCCTGGCCGCTCTGCAGCACCAGGAACGTCCGCTGTTTTCTCTGCAGTTCCATCCGGAAGTCACTGACACTCTGGCAGGCTCTCAGATTCTCAGCAATTTTGTAGAACTCTGCAAGGCACACCCTAGTTGGAGTATGGAGCGTTTTATTGAACAGACAAAGATTGAACTCCAACAACAAGTTGGTGAGCACAATGTGCTGATGTTCCTCAGTGGCGGTGTGGACTCTTCAGTTGCCTTTGCTTTGTTAAACGAAGTCCTAGGCAAAGAAAGGGTACTAGGGCTCTTCATCGATAATGGCTTTCTACGCCTGAATGAGGCCGAGCAAATTCTCCAACGCTACGAACAGTTAGGTTATGGCAATGTGGTTGGCAGAGACTATAGCGAGACCTTCCTGGAGTCCATCGCCGGTGAAGTAGACCCACAACGGAAACGGCACCAGGTTGGCAACACCTTTTTGACAGTACGGGAAAAGTTACTGGAAGAATTAAAATTGAATCCGGATGAATGGCTACTCGGGCAAGGCACACTCTACCCAGACATCATCGAATCTGGAGGCACCGAACACGCCAAGGTGATCAAGTCTCATCATAACCGAGTCGATGCAATCCAGGATTTGATTGCCAAGGATCAAGTTGTTGAGCCACTCAAGGAGCTCTACAAGGATGAGGTGCGACGCGTCGGGGAACTGTTGGGGCTGCCCAAAGAGATCGTCTGGCGCCATCCGTTTCCCGGGCCAGGTCTTTCAATCAACGTCCTCTGTTCCAGTGAAGATACAATCTTGCAACCAGAACACAACAGCACACTAGACACACTACACCAACATCTTACACCCACTCAGGCCTCTCTACTACCAGTACGCAGCGTAGGTGTACAGGGAGATCAACGAACCTACACAGAGCCGGCTGTGCTGCTCGGCCCAAAAGACTGGGAGTGGCTTGAGAATACTTCGATTCGACTGACCAACCAAGTACGTGCGATCAATCGGGTTGTGGCCTATCTTCCTCTTCAACCAACAGATCAGCTCCCCAACTGGCGGGTCCGCTGTGCCTTCTGTGACAAGCTTCGTCTAGACTTGCTACGTGTTGCTGAGGCTCACGTTAGTGAAACCTTGGCCAATCACGGCTGGCTGGAGCGTATCTTTCAACTGCTGGTGATCCTGCTACCAATTTCTCAGGATGGTTACCAGGACAGCATCGTGCTACGTCCGGTCATCTCCGAAGATGTTATGACTGCGCGCTTCGCCCCTGTGGACTGGCAGGTTCTCCATAAACTTTTGCCTCAACTCTACGCTCTGAATGGGATTGATTCTGTGTTCTTCGATATTACTCACAAGCCTCCTGCTACGTTTGGATGGGAGTAATTTTTAATATTTAAATTACTGATTTTATTTATCTAAGTAATTTTACAAAAACTACATACTGCAGATTCTGCCATTGTTTTCATTGGCTCTTTTTCCTACAGTTACACAGTAACTTACACACTAGCGTAGCTACTAGTTGGAACGATTACTTACTGGAAAGATATGCCGCTGAGGAAGCTTAAAGAAGGTGAAATTGCAATCTTTGAACATGCCCATATTAGCAAGTGTAGAGAGTATTGGCAATTTCAGATTTGGCTGGAGCGAGAAGGCAAGTATGCCCGTAAGAGCCTGCGTCCACGCAGTGAAAATACGGCGATCGAGCGTGCCAAGCAGATGTACTTTGAGATCTTCGCCAACGAG
>NYVT01000025.1:0-47794 GCA_002684675.1 Deltaproteobacteria bacterium | reverse complement strand
ATGGTGGTCATGAAATCTTCCGTGCGAGTCAACTCCAACTTTACTGGTGCCTTCATCTCCAACGCTACGGCTGCAGCCAAGGGTTCCAGCATTCCATGTTTGCCACCAAAACCACCACCGATCGCCATTGGCACAACCTTTATCTGCGTATGAGGCAAATCGAGCAATCGAGACACATCATTGTGAACTGACCTAGGGCCCTGGGTGCTTGTGTAAATCGTCATGATCCCCATCGGATCAGGACTAGCCAAACAGACTTGAGGCTCCATATAGCCCTGATGAACAATCCCCGTGCGATAGTCTCGCTCCAACACCACATCGGCTGCTGCAAATCCCTCTTCCACATCGCCCCGCGTATACGAATCCATTGAATGAACGTTGGGGGGAAGACTGTCTGAATCTGAGTCACCTTTTTTTTCGGCGCCATGGTCTGCGCTGACATCAGATTCGTCTCGAGGAATTCCATCTGGCCAGACTAGGGGAGCTCCAGGCTGGAGAGCTGTTGCAATATCAGGAACCACATCCATCTCTTCATAGTCTACATCGACAGCTGAAGCACCATCCCAGGCAGCCTGTGGTGTCTCTCCAACTACGACAACAACAGGGTGGCCCTGGAACATCACTTCATCACGCGCTAGCAGAGCTCCTACCCGGGAAGCTGCTTTTTTTCTCCAGTGGGTTAGATCTTTGGCATCAAGGACAGCTCGAACGCCAGGTATATTAAGGGCAGCTTCCTTGTCGATCGAAACAATCCGAGCGTGAGCATGTGGACTGAGAACAGGTCGGAGGTGCAGCATGCCGGGAAGCTGCAGATCTGCTGTGTAACGGGCCTGCCCCTTGAGCTTTTCAGGAGCGTCAATTGTTCCACGAGGCTTGCCGATGTACTTGAACTGAGAAGGTGCGCTCTCGCCAGAAATGGGTTTACTCATGATGTGAACCTGTTGAAATTAGTTAAGGAATGTAAATATATAATCAGTATGGATAGCGGTGGATTGGGATGCAAGCAGAGAATCACGCCTCAATTATTCTCAGGTATGACAAAGAGAAGTTTTCTCTCCCCCGGCTCTCCTCCCCAAATACAATCAGCTCTGATAAACCATTAATTATTGCACGAGGCGACGTTCTTACAGCCCCTCACCAGTAAAATTGAATCAACCCTAGGAGGATCCAATGGCCACAAAGAAAAAACATGCTCCAAAGTTCAGCACATTCAACTTATTCTTAGCGAATTTTCGTAAAACTGTTCAAGAGAAATTACGTCTGAATCCAAACACTGCGGGGCAACAATCTGTTAGCTGATCACCACACTTTCTCTCAAAGCAGCTGGACCAGGCTAATTTGCTGGCTCCAGACTGCCTCCTTTTAAATCTTCTCACTTCTCAAAAATCAATTTAAAAAATAGTTTCTCCAATCCCATATTTTTGTGGTGCTTTTTCATAGAGTGACTTGGTTTCAGAAAGCCATTGAGAGAGTCTTTGCTTGCGATTTTTGTTGCTGGGATGAGTAGACATAAATTCTGGACCGCCTCCGCCTCCTGTCGCCTGTGCCATTCGTTCCCAGACCGCAAGGGCCTCCGCTGGGTCATAACCAGCCTTGGCCATGTAGATTTGTCCTACCCGATCGGCATCTGTCTCATCGTCACGACTAAACTTACGCTCGAAGAAAGCCAATCCCATCGCACCGGCAGTTCCCCCAACCGTTGCAAGAGCCTTGCACTCCTGAGATTCACAGTAGAATTCAGCGGCTAGAACAGCAATTCCAGCCACTGCAGCTGTTGCTAGCTGATTTTCGATAGCTTGTGCGTAACCATTCATCCCATGGCGCCGGGTTGCGTGAGCAACTTCATGACCGATCACAGCTGCTAGGGCCCCCTCGGTCTTAAGGACTGGGAGGATTCCTGTGTAGACCGCCATCTTGCCTCCTGGCATGCACCAAGCGTTGAGCTCAGGGCTCTCGATCAGTTCGATCTCCCAGTCAAAAGGCTCCCCAGAGGCTTTCGCAATCCGCATTCCCACTCGTTTGACCATTTCTACCAAGCGATTGTCCTTGGAAAGCTCTGATCCTGCGATGACTTGCTGATAAGACTTGTCGGCTTCCAGGTTGATGCGTTTTTCATCTACTGTGTCCGGTGCTAAGGTCCGCACTACTTTTCCAGAACAACCAACCAATATTAGGCCTGTAATGAATCCGATGACCAGTCGCTTCAACATTTTTATTCTTCTTTAAATTTGGGAGTGAAGTTGAGGTTGAATTTGTGACCTCTCAAACTAGGACAAATTTATTGATATGACAAGATTTAGGATACCGAATTTAAGATAGTAAACAGTTCTTTTTGCTTGTAGAAAGTCCTGCTAAAGTGAAAAATTTGTGGGATAAGTTTAGGCCTACATCAAACAATGGATTTCAAGTAAACCACAACAAATCCCAGAGTTTAATTGGTTCAATAGTGAGTCGTGATCCAATAAACCATCAAACTTTTGATGGTTTATTGCCTACGCTCATCTCAATTGTTGGACACTGAGGAATTTCTAGATTTTCACCTCGCTTTCGATAGAATTGAATAGAGTTAGACTTTTCTAAAAGAGTACTTTAGCAGGAAAGAAGATTAGCTTAAGGAACAACTATACTTTGTCTAAATTCCCAAACACAGATCTTTAAAGATGGCTAATTCTTTTAGATAGTTCCCAAATATTCGACTAGATAGCTTTGGAAAGGTTCTTGCTTGCTAAAATTTTGTCTTTGGAAAAGACGTGTTGAATCAATAGCAAGGAAAAGAGGATGCTATGAAGATGATACTATTTTGTGCCGCTTTGCTAATATTGGGAACGCAGGTTGGATGTACCAAAACTTGCACCGAAAAGCACTGGTTTGACGGACGTGCATTTAGTGAGTGTGTGAGACTTGGTGGGTGATGAAAATTATTTTCATCGTTGCACTTGTGATAATGACGTTACAGGCTGGATGCACAAAGAGTTGTGCAGAAAAGCACTGGTTTGACGGACGTGCATTTACAGAATGTTTACGAGTGGCTGATAAAAATGATTGGACGAGACGCTTGTAGATAAGCAGTCAGTCTCATGGGTTGATGAGCATGGCAGGCATGCATAACCTAAATTTCCACTTTTTCAAACTGTTTTTGCTCTAGGTTAGGTTTTAGATTTCACCAAATCTCGTCACCTAATACTACTAAAACCATCTCAGTTCTCTTCGAACTTCCATTTCAAACTTCATACTAAGGATAGATTAACTACTACACGCCCAAATCTCATTTGGGTTTTCAAAGTATTAGTAAGAACAAGGATTATCTTGCATCTGCAAATGTAGACCTTCGCCTTCAAATGGATGAGCTCGAGCCAGTTTCTCATCGACATCAATCCCCAATCCAGGAGCTTGTGGAGCGCTTACGAAGCCTTCATCGACCTGAATTGAATTCCGAATCAAAGTGTCATGAAATTTCGTCTCAATCGTCTCTACCATCAGTAGGTTGGGAATCGAGACTGACAACTGCAGATTAGCTGCCCCCACGATAGGCCCTGCATAGAGATGAGGAGCTAGCTGGGCGTTGAAGACCTCAGCAATTGCTGCAATTTTCTTAGCCTCCCAAATTCTGCCCACACGACCTAGAGCGGGCTGCNGGATTGAGGCACCTCCAGTCCTCATCAAGGCCCCAAACTCAAACTTAGTACANAGTCGCTCTCCAGTAGCTACNGGAATCCTAATCCCCTTGGCGACCTGCGCAAACTCTAAAAANTTATCCGGNGGGATCGGCTCTTCAAACCACAATGGGTGGTACGGCTCNAGTTCNTGNCCTAAACGAATTGCAGCAGCGGTTGTGAACTGACCATGGGNTCCAAACAAAAGGTCGGCTCGATTCCCAACCGCTTCTCGCAAAATTCTACAGAACTCCACGGATCGAGAGACATCGGCAAGGGCTGGCATGTGTCCGCCCCGCATCGTNTACGGTCCAGCTGGGTCAAACTTGAGAGCAGTGTANCCTCGATTCACCAGTTCAAGCGCACTCTCTGCAGAAATCTCTGNTGAATNCCAGAAGNCATCTGGATCNTGATGCGGCAGTGGNTAGAGATAACTGTAGGCACGAATCCGCTCGTTCAACATCCCACCGAGCAAGGCCCAAACAGGCCGTTCTCGGTGCTTGCCTAGAATGTCCCAGCAGGCGATCTCCAAGCCNGAGAAAGCNCCCATCACGGTCAGATCAGGCCGTTGAGTGAAACCTGAGGAGTAAACTCGCCTAAAGAGCCTCTCGATATTCTCTGGATTTTCATTCGAGAAATAACGCTCAAATACATCTTGAATGACAACTTCCATCGCCTTTGGACCGACACTTGAGGCGTAGCACTCCCCCCATCCGATAATCCCATTGTCGGCTGTTAATTTGATCAGGAGCCAGTAACGCCCACCCCATCCGGGAGCCGGTGGCGCCGTGACAATGATGTCCAGGTCTGTTAGTTTCANGNAACCCCCATTTCAATCGAAAACAATCACGTTGCGCCGTGCATTACCGGACTTGGTATCAGCGATTGCCTCGTTAATTTTCTCGAGTTGCCATCTTCCCGAAATCAGTTCATCGAGTTTAAGCCGTCCTTGTTGGTAAANATCAACCATCCACGGGATATCTCTTTGAATCACTACGTTGCCCATCTTGGAACCAATCATCCCCTGGTTGAGGGAAGCCATTGTNCCAGGATCATAGCTTGAGAAATCACCNGCTTTCGGCATTCCAACCATGACTACTTTGCCTGTTGGTGCCAGATACTTTGTGGCAGTTTCATAAGCTACAGATGCTCCCACGGTGACGAAGACTGCATCNGCTCCACGACCNAAAGCCTGCCGGGCGAGCTGCCAAGGTTCTGAACCNATGGCAAGAACAAAATCTGTNGNGCCAAATTCTTGAGCAATCTGCAACTTCTGCTGAATTCGATCCACAGCGACGATTCGGCGAGCTCCAGCAATCNTTGCTCCTTGGATTGCGTTGAGGCCCACTCCTCCAGCTCCAATCACAACGACGTCCTGACCTGCCCGCAGTTGAGCCGAATGTACAACGGCGCCGATACCGGTGATCACACCACACGCCAGTAGACACGCAACCTCAAAAGGTAGTTTTGTTGGAATCTGAACCACCTGGCTTGCATCAACAACGACCTTTTCAGCAAANGCTCCACATGCCATTCCCTGTTGCAGGATTNTTCTACCCTGGTCACTCAGTGGANTGGCAGAGGTATCCTGAGGCGTCTCACAGNTNGTGGGTTGACCTGNAGCNCAACTCACACAATGACCACAGGCTCGTATCAAGGTAANGANTACANGATCCCCAACGCAGATTCCTCTCACAGAAGCCCCAATCTCAGTCACTACTCCTGCCGCTTCGTGGCCATAGACTGCCGGTAAATCACCACCCCAGAGACCCTCTGCAAAGGCAATGTCTGAGTGACAGATCGCTACGGCTCCCAGCTTGGCCTCGATCTCGTTGGCCAAGGGAGTGCGTAATTCCAAAGTTTCGATTTTTAGAGGTTCAGCAAATTGATGACAAACGGCGGCTTGGATGCGGGACATGTAAGTACTTCAGTATCNGGGAAGGACTACTCAACTGATGTGTTGNANCCCTGTANTTGGAAGTGGAACNGCGGCATCGGAAAATATTCTGCAGGATTGGGAGGCTTTGGCAAGTTCTACACGGTGCAACACCNGTTGGAGCAACTCCAAAATTCTGCAGTTCAACAGTTTTTAGATTTTATGCCATCTGGAAAGATAGTACTGCACAATTATGCTTTTTGAAGCTGCTCCTCACTGANTTTTACTTCAGTTAAATCGANAAAACCTAGGTTAGCTCCCTCCAAGTTCGTGTTTTCCAGCTGGGGCAGGAACAAACGANCCTTCTGCAAATTAGCCTTTGCNAGACTGGCTACGGAAAGATCTGCTACCTTAAGATGGTCAGTCGAAAGATTTACCTCTTGCAAGTTAGCTCCTGCCAAATTGGAAAAACTTCAGATCTGCTGTCTGAAGATTGGCACCTTGCACACCCAAACCGCCCAGATTGACNCTGCATAGGTCACACTCCAAACACTTCTTGGTGTANTTCAGGCGTTGTAAAAGCGANGTACAGGCAGTCAATAGCCATACCTGGAAAACTAGGAATAGTCCCAATATTTAAATTGGCTNNGGCTTGTTGCAANATGATTTTTTAGGATTTTAATCGAACAGAGAATTTTTTNGGATNTACTCAGTGTTGCTCAAGCTTTATCATGAAAGAATTGCTTGAAATGCTCACGGAGGATGTTTTTCTGGANCTTGCCCATCGTATTGCGGGGAAGTTCTGGGAGGACAAAGAGNTGCTTGGGTTGCTTAAAACGAGCTATTCTTAAATGGATCGCTGCAGAGAGGGCTTCGGAATCCAATGTGAAACCAGGNTTTGCAACCAGAACTCCAATCACACCTTCACCAAAGTCAGGATGTGGCACGCCAATCACCGCGCTTTCCAACACACCNTCCTGTTCATCAAGCAGCAACTCGATCTCTTTTGGATAGATGTTGTAGCCTCCAGAGATGATCAGATCCTTCGAACGCCCAACAATCTGAACGTAACCAGCCTCGTCGAGTTGTCCTAGGTCCCCTGTGATGAAGAAACCATCTTCACGGAATTCTTNTGCGGTCTTCTCTGGCATATTCCAGTAACCAGTGANGACGTTCGGCCCCTTCACCTCAATCATGCCGATTTCGCCAGCCGTGTTAGGCATAGCCGTTTCCTGATTAGTGATACGGATTTCAACTCTTGGCAAGGNATATCCTACGGTNCCTGCGCGGCGCTCACCATCATAGGGATTGGAAGTGATCATGTTNGTCTCCGTCATTCCATAGCGCTCCAAGATACGGTGTCCCGTTCTTTCCTCGAAGGCCACGTGAGTTTCAGCCAACAGAGGAGCGCTCCCTGAGATGAACAGCCGCATGTGTTGCACCAAGTCANGATTGAATCGAGCATCATNTAGCAGGCGAGTGTAGAATGTAGGGACTCCCATCATCGTGGTGGCCCTGGGAAAGTGTTCGATAGCCTGCTGCACCTTGAAGCTTGGCATGAAGATCATCGAAGAGCCTGCCAGGAAAGTGATATTTGAAGCGACGAAGAGTCCATGGGTGTGGAAGATTGGCAGAGCATGAAACAACANATCACTGGATGTGAAGCGCCAGGTTTCAACCAAGGCTTCNGCATTGGAGAGTAGGTTGCTCTGGGTGAGCATTGCCCCTTTGGAANAGGCCGGTTGTACCCGAAGTGTAAAGGAAGGCAGCCAAATCATCAGGCGATCGTTCAACCGTCTGAAAATCCATGGGCTGCTGAGCCGCAAGGGAGNCGAAACTCCNCTCTCCAACTGCATCCAGTGTTTCGAGTTGAGCGCTATGATTCTCACAAATTGATTGTAAGCCATCCTTATTCTTGGGATCACATATCACTAGCTTNGGCTTAGCGTCTCCAACGAAGTAATCTACCTCATCAGCTANGTAGCCCGTGTTCACGGGGACCATCACTGATCCACTCTGAACGCAGGCTGCATAGACGGCCAAGGCTTCTGCAGATTTTGGCACCTGAAGTACCACTCGCTCCCCCAGCTTCACTCCACAAGTTGCNAAGGTATTTGCAAATCGGGCNGCGATGTTNAGAAACCCACCGTAGCTGNGATGTGAACCATCTTCTTGGATCATCAGCAAAGCGTCACTGTTTCGATGTCGTTCAAAGAAGCTTTGGTAGAGAGGGTTGCGCACTGNGATTTTCAGAAAAATTTATTCGTGGTTAGGTAAATCGCAGGGATTTAGTGGGTGTGTAGATTAGACTTTCTCAAGAAGGTTTTGTTTTTTGAAAATCTTTTCAATGAGNGAGAGGNTGGNTGATAGGTCGGATGATGGAAATTGTAGGAGCTGTCAAATTAGCCCCTCATCCACCATTTTCAAATACTCCCCCATTCCCGNAGGGAAAGGGGCTTNTGACATTCAATTCCTNTCGTGATNAAACCGNGGGTCACAGCAAATGTCAGGCAAGCCTGTCTCTATTCAGTTGAACAATAGGCGCTTCCCTTCAATTTATCCTCAATGCTTGGATCACCGCTTCGGTACAACTTTCTGTGGTGGCAGTTCCACCAAGATCTTTGGTTCTAGATTCAGGACCAGCAGTCAATACGGTTTCCATTGCGTCTTCACAGGCTTGAGCNGCTTCACTCTCACCGAGATGCTCCAGCATCATTGCAAGAGTCCAGATGGTGGCAATGGGGTTAGCAATACCCTGTCCCGCAATGTCCGGAGCTGAGCCATGAACAGGTTCAAACATCGAGGGGTAGGTTTCCTGGGGATTGATATTTGCTGAGGGAGCAATACCAATTGAGCCCGCGATGGCCGGGCCAAGGTCACTGAGAATATCCCCAAATAAGTTCGAACCAACCACTACATCAAACCAGTCCGGATGGAGGACAAAGTGAGCGGTGAGGATATCAATATGGAATTGGTTCAACTCGATATCTGGATACTCACTGGAGATAGCTTTGACTCGTTCGTCCCAAAATGGCATCGAATGAATGATGCCATTTGACTTAGTTGCAGAGGTTAGCTTACCCGCACGTTTTTTTGCCAAGTCAAAAGCATAGCGCAANATCCTATCAGTTCCATGACGTGTAAAGATGGACTCTTGCAGAACAATCTCCTGCTCAGTTCCNGCATAGATCCTCCCTCCTGACTCCGAATACTCTCCCTCACAATTCTCACGGACAATCACGAAATCGATATCCTCAGGACCTCGACCTGCCAATGGNGACTCAATACCCTTGAGTAAGCGAACAGGGCGAATGTTGACATACTGGTCAAAGTGGCGACGAATCGGAATCAACAAACCCCANAGCGAGACATGATCGGGGACACTTGGCCAACCAACAGCTCCGAGAAAGATTGCATCAAAGGATTGGAGCTGCTCAAGCCCGTCTTTGGGCATCATTGTTCCCGAGCTTAGGTAAGTCTGGCAGGACCAGTCGAAGTGCTTGAATTCGATGCTGAAANCAAAACGCTGGGCAAGTACCTNGGCAANTTGGATTCCGGCTGGGATGACCTCTTGGCCAATACCATCTCCGGGAATGGAGGCAATGCGATAGTGTGACATGGAGATCTTCTACAAAAGTTGGAGTNATGCTCTGTCGTCTGAATTATTCTGAAACGATCTTCTTGATCAACTCTTCAGGGATGTCGTCAAAGGAGGCGTAGTTTAGGGAATAGAGCCGTGCGTAGAGCCCTCCAAGCTCCAGAAGTTGGTGATGATTCCCGCTTTCAATGATACGTCCTTCCTGCAGCACGATGATCTTGTCAGCCTTGCGAATGGTTGCCAGTCGATGAGCGATGATTACAGCAGTTCGGTTTTCCAACAAGCGATTGAGCGCCTCTTGTAACAGTTTCTCACTCTGAGAATCAATGGAGGCTGTGGCTTCATCCAAGATCAATAACGGACTGTCTGCAACCAATGCACGGGCGAAGGAGATCAACTGCCGTTGGCCCAAAGAAAGATTGGAACCACGTTCCTCAATCATNGTCTCATAACCTTTCGGCAATCGAGAAATGAACTCATGAGCTCCAACAATCTTAGAGGCTTGGATGACTTCTTCATTTGTAGCGGTGGATTTGTTGTAGCGGATGTTCTCCAGAATCGTGGTTGAAAACAGGTAGGGATCCTGGAGGACCATCGCAATCTGCTGACTGAGAGACTGCTGGGTCAAACTTCGGGTGTCTTGTCCACCAACCAGCACTTTCCCTTCGTAGCTGTCGTAGAAGCGGTGAATCAATGAGGCGATGGAAGATTTNCCACAACCCGTNGGGCCTACNAAGGCGATGGTTTGACCAGCAGGGANCTCGAGATTAATGTTATGCAAAACTGGATAGTTTGGNTTGTAACCAAAAGTGACATTCTCAAATCTGACAGATCCATTGGAGCGCCCAATCTCCTTGGCATCCGGTTTGTCCTGGATACCGACGGGGACATCGAGGACTTCAAAGATTCGCTCCCCTGAAGCCATCGCCCGCAAAAAAGCGTTGTAATGCAGGGTCAGCGCGCGGATGGGGTCAAAGAAGCGCTGCACGTAAAGAATGTAGGCGATCATCACACCGGCGGTCAATTCTCCCTGTAGCACCAAGTTTCCACCGACGAGAGCAATGATTCCCAGAGCCAGTCCTGTCAGCGTATCAACTGTGGGTAGCATCAACTGGGCGATCGCTGCGGCTTTGACAGTCGTGCGGAAATGCTCGTTGGCTTTGGTCTCATAGAGATTACGGTTGACTCGTTCTCGAGTCATGCCTTGGACAACACGAATGCCGCGAATATTCTCGCACATTGTCGCGGTAACGATCGCAGAGGTGATCCGAGCCCGCGTGAAGGCCTTGCGAGCGTGAGGTAACCAGAAAACACGGATGATCATGAGTACTGGCATCAACGCCAGAGTCATCGCTCCCAAACGTAGATCCATCGCCAGCAACACGAAGATGATCCCGATCAGCAGTACCAAATCTCCAATCGCATAGACCAAGGCTTCCAGAAACTCCTGCAAGGCCCCAACATCGCCTTGTAGACGAGACATAAGTCTTCCAGTTTCGGTCTTGTCCATGAAAGAGAGAGACACGCGCTGGAGGTGCTCAAACATCCCGCGGCGCATGTCAAAGAGCAGACGCTGAGCTACCCTGGAGACCATCCATTCACTAAAGAAGTGACTGGTAAAGTTGATCACGACAACCCCAGCAAAGAGCAAAACTCCCAACTCCAGAGAATCCAAATTCTCAAAGTAGGTCAACTGACCATCAAGGGCTTTTTGAATGATGAGAGGAAAGAGAATCTGGGTAAGTGTAAAGATCATCAGCGCGCTGATCGCTATAATCACCCAGCGACGATAAGGTTTCATGAAACCTAGGAACCGCTTGGTCACCTCATGATTAAAGCCCGCTCCAAACATGTCTTCTTCGCTGACCTCAGGAGGAGGTGCAGCTGCTCCAGGGGGCAGGGGATCCTGGGCAAGGTAGCGGTTCATCCAAATTAGTGCTTTTTGGCTCATCTGATTATTCAGTCCAGGGTTTGTAATTGGTAGAGCCGTGCATAGTTGCCCTCCTGCTTCATCAGTTCTTCGTGACTTCCCCTTTCGAGGATTTTTCCCTCTTCCATGTAAACAATCTGATCAGCATGCATTAGTGAAGCAACACGATGAGAGATGATAATGGTCAAACGCTCAGCTGTGCCTTCCTTGAGGGCTTCGCGGATCTTCTTTTCGGTGCCAGCGTCGACTGCAGAGGTAGAGTCATCGAGTATCAAGATGCGAGTCCCAAGCAGCAGTGAACGAGAGATGTTCAGTCGCTGCCGTTGACCCCCAGAGAGAGCCAGCCCTCGCTCTCCAATCAGAGTGTCGTATTCTTGGGGCAACTTGGTGACGTGTTCATGAAGTTGGGCACGCTCTGCTGCTGAGACGACATCTGGTTTGGCTGCCCAAGGATCACCGTAAAGTACGTTATTGCTAACAGAGGATGTGAACAGGAAGGTGTCCTGCTGAACCAGGCTAATGGATTTTCGCAGAGATTTCAGTGAGTAGTCCTTTAGCGGATGGCCATTGTAGAGAATTTCCCCAGCAGCAGGTTCGTGAAAGCGGGGAACCAGTTGGACTAGGGTACTCTTGCCACAGCCTTGGGGGCCGACGATTCCAAGTGTCTTGCCAGGCTGAATTTCTAGTGAAATATCTTTGATCACCTCCGGCTGATTTTCTCCTGGGTAATGGAAAGAGACATTACGAAATTCCAAGGAGCCCAGATCTTTCAACTCCAGCACACTCTTAGGCTCGCCTACATACTCAACGGAATCCAAGACCCGAAACAGGCGCTCCCCACAGGAACTAGCGCGAGAAAAGGAGTTGATCAGCATGCCAATCTGCCGCACTGGTTGCTGGAGAATGGTCATGAAAGCAAGGAAGGCTGTCAGCATTCCCAGGCTGATCTCTTCATCTCGAACCTGCTGCCCTCCAAACCAGAGCACCAGTGTCATCGAGGTAAGGAAGGCCAGTGACATCACTGAGTCGTTGGAAGTACGGATGAAGATTTGCCGGTCAAACAATTCCAGTGCCTTGGCAGCAGTTTCGTCATATTTTTTCAACTCATGATCCCGAGCGTAAAACGCTCGCACAACTCGAATTCCGTTGAGGTTTTCATCCATCACCTTGGTCAGCAGTGAGAGGCGCTCTTGAATCTGCAACCAGTTTTTACGGAGTCCCAGACTGGAGAGCGTTCCTCGCCAAACAAGAACGGGTACAAAAGTCAAAGAGATGATGGTCAGGAAGAGATCTGCTTCCAGCATCAGAGTCAGCCCACCTCCTAGCAGGGTCAGTAGAAAGAAGATTCGCAAAAGTCCGGTGTTGATGAACATCCGGACACCCTCGATGTCTAGAATACCAAGAGTGATTAAGTCACCCGTGTGCACATGGTCATGATAACCGAAGGAGAGCTTAGATAGTTGCTCAAAGTACTTCATCCTAAGTTCATAGCCCATGTACTGGCCAATGGCCTCTCCCAAAAACGAATGCAGAAAGCCGAAGATGCCACGAACTGCTGCGATCGAGAAGAGGATTAGTGCAGTCCAGTAGAGTGGGCTCAGATCTGTATTTGGATCTTGACCCACAGCCCCTAAGAGCGCACTGGCTTGATCAACTGCCCGCCCTAGAAATTCTGGAATCATCAACTGTAGCGCAGCTCCAGTCACGACTGCAACAATGGCTACCGCCAATTGAAGTGGGTTCTTCAGTGAAAGCTGCAGCACCCGGTAGATGATGCGAACAAAAGAATAGGGGTCTGAGAAAACAGAATTCACAGGGCTAGAATTGGCTAGAGGCTCTAGTGGCAGTGTGATACCATCAAGGTTCAACTGGGTTGAGGAAGTGGGGTGTGCGTTCTTGCTTGAGGAGAGGCGAATATGGGATTACGACACCTGGATGATCTGCAGGCTCAAACGACAAGACTTCCAACTTTAATGTATTAGAATTACGCTTTTTTTAGGGTTTAGTCCACCATGTTTTGAAAATTTGAAATAACTTCTCTCCGGTCTTTGGCAGAAATGGACTGGATCAGTTGGGTCTTTTTTCTGGCCCTTGAAGGGCTCGGTGCTGTAGAGAGAGATTTAGTCCAGTGGCAGAAGCCTTCGGGAGCCGTGGAGTTGGGGATTGTTGGTCTTGGCTATCTGCTTTGATTAAAACTACTTAGTTGTTCAGAATCACATGGATTTTTAATGTTCTACTGCTGGTCCAGACGTTTCTGCTCCTCGTAGCTGAATCAAATTGCCTCCCTTATCTTCCATTCGCTGAACTATCCCTCACTGTTTTGGGCGGCTTCAGTTTCTTGCTAAATGATGCGAAATTCAAAAATAAATTTTTCAGATCCTCTCACCCTCATGATTTCTAAACTTTTTTGTTCAAAATAGGACTGATCATCCAGAAATACAGAATTAAAAGTCCTGGTAGCTAGCTAACTGATTTTTATTATTTCATGTATCCCATAGATTTTCTCACTCTATTCTACGAAGGTCATGGTGCTTAGATCAAGCTACCGAGTACTGGAGAAGGTGAGTTCCTGCAGCAGNTCGAAATTTTACGGCTGTTTTTTCCGAATCGTCACTGGCTATCATCGAATGAAGCTCGTAATATCTGAACAGATCGAGGGGGATGTGTCCTTGTTTTGTGCATATNTCGGTACTNGAGTCGCCCTCATGGGGGACTTTAGAAGGGCTCAACCAGGCTAATCACTTTCCTCGTGTCGTTGCTNTTGAACCAACTCAGTCTTCTCTACTTACTGCTGGCAAAGGTGGACCCCATTGTGTTGAAGGTATTGGTGTTGGTTTTTACTTTCCTTTTTTAGACGCCTCCCGAGCACACTATTTCGTTGCCATTGACCAAGAGAAAGTATTTGACATGTGTAAGTTGCTAGCAGCCAAGCATGGGATTTTCTGTGGTGCATCAACAGGCATGAATGTTGTGGGTGACGTGGAGCTAGCGAAGCAAATGAATCCAAATTAGAATATTGTAACTCTTGATTGCGATAGTAGTCTCAAACACTTGGGCAGCGAGGTCTGCTTCAAAAACTGATTGTGGAGAGATTTGACGTCCCAAGATTGACGTTTTGGGATTCAATCCCGCATGGTCTTATTTGTGTAAATACTTCAAATCCCGACCAATTTACATGGCTCTTTGTAAATCCCTCTTGCCTATGCATAATAGCTCTAATCGTGATTGGATCCAGACATCTGCTTACCTACTTAATCAGATTAACATTATTAAAGTTGTACCGATCATTTCAGCTGCTAAAAAAGTGGCTAAATAGCCAGATGAGGGCTTAAACTAAACTCAATCTCTCTTCAGTTTTCAAACTTCCATGAGCGCCCTCAACCACTATTTTCCACACTACCACATTCAACGGATAATGACGTTTGGTAAATGGTCTCCATTGGGAAAAATTGGGTCAATAGGCTGGATGAAGGATTGGTTACAAAACAAAGTAATTCAACGAATCATATCTGTTAAGGAAACCAAGCAGGCTTAGAACTTCAGACCAAATTGACGGTCTAAGGACTCGGCCAAGGCTTCAACTCGTTCAGTTGTGATGGGTTGAAGGGGAGGTCGCAGATTGCCCCATGAAGGTTGCTCCAACTGGCGGGCCAACAGAGCTTTTTGGGCAGGAATCGGGGCATATTCTTGGAAGAGTTTGCGGATAGAGCAGACGCTCTTTTGTTTGGCTTCAGCTGCCTCCCATTGACCAGCGTGACACAGTGAGATCACCTCAGCGATTCGGGCACTGTTGAGGTTAGCCGTCGCCGAGATGCAGCCAGGAGCCCCGAGACGAATGGCTTCAATCACGGGTAGTTCGGCACCCGGGTAAACAATCAATCCATCGATCTCTAGCAAAGCTTTGGTGTTCTCCCAGTCCCCAGAACTGTCCTTGATGCCCACAACCACTTCAGGAAATTTATTATGCAATCGAGTGACGAGGGGGATCGGTAGGCCCACGCCGCTAACCTGTGGAATGTGATAAAGGTAGATTTTCAGTCGATAATCATTGATGGTTTCAATGAGGCGGACAAAGTAATCAAAAAGTCCCTGATCGTTCATTCCCTTGTAATAGAAGGGTGGTAGGGTCATTACCCCGGCACAGCCCAGTTCTATGGCATGTCGACACAACTCTACTGTATCAGGTAAGTTGCAGAGTCCTGTCCCTGGTATCAATACGGCTGGGTTTACGCCTACTTTCACCAGCCCCTCCAAGGCCGTCTTTCGTTCTGCTGAACCCACCGAGAGCGCCTCTCCCGTTGTCCCGAAGGGAGCTAGTCCTGCGCAACCACTACTAAGAAGCCGATGCGCAAGCACATTGAATTTTTCCTGATCGACCGTTAGATGGTCGTCAAAGGGTGTGAGAATCGGGGCGATGAGTCCTTTGATCATATGAGTCCTTTTGAAAAATTATCAATCTCTGCAAAAAGGCTATTCTATCGTTGCTGTTAAGTGCTGTTTGAAGGCAAGATGCCTTCAAACAGGTTTTTCTGAGCCATCAGTTTGGGGACAATGAAATCTACCAACACCCTCACTCTTGCGGAACGTCTCAAATCCGCATTAATAAGCAGCCAGAGTCGATCTCTAGTTTCAATTGTCTCTACTACCCTCCGCAAATCTGTATTTTGGTCTCCTACGAAGCAAGGAAGGAAACCCTGGGCTTTTGAAGCTTTTAGAGCAGATAGCATTCCTGCCACTCCCTGAACCTTTAGAATCTCTCTTTTGGCAGTGGCTTCTTGTTGCTGCCGAATAACCTGATTTCTAGCCATGCCCACATGTCTTAGCCAGGGCAAGTCTGTACCTTTTGTAGTTCTGGAAGCATATCTACACCAAGCTAAGCCAGCTATATTGCGTCCCACTGCATTTTCCGAAGGTTGTGAGGTCGCCCGAAAAGCAATATCCGTACTTCGCTCCAAATCCAGCAAACCATCATCGGGTAACAAAATCACATGAACATGTTCGTGTTCTTCTGAGAAGGCTACCAAGTGAGGTGTCATCAGAGAAACCATTGCTTGGGGCAGAGTGATTCGGACTTCTCCTGCTACATGTTGATCATGCCCCACTACCGCACGAAAAGCTGCGAAGATCGATTCTTCCACTTCTTTTGTCTGTGAAAACAATGCTTCTCCTGCGTTGGTGAGACGATAGCCTCGGGGACCTTTTTCAAAAAGGGAGATCCCGAATCCCTCCTCAAAAGATTTTAGCCGCCGATGCAGGGTGGCTACATTCAATTCCAGTTCATCTGCTGCACCAGTGAGCGTCCCAGTTTTGGCAACTGCCAGAAAAAGTCGCAGATCATCCCATTGCTTCATTTTGTAATTTTGCAAATCTATTTTGATTAATTAACTATTTATTTTTGAAAAATGTAGGTTTAGCATTAATTTTTTTGTGTTGGGAACTTTAACACAAAGATCCGTTGGAAATTTGCTGTTTGCTCATCAATCAAGGTCAAGGAGAGATTAAATGAAGAAGAAGATGCTATTTATGTTTTGGGCCATGATCGGCTTTGTCTGTCTCAGTGGATTCATTGGGGCTCACGCAGCCACCCGTTATCAGCTGGATGCTACTCACTCCACGGTAGGTTTTGCAGTCAAATATAAACTTTTCAGCACAGTCCGGGGCAAATTCAACGATGTCCGAGCTACAGCTGAAATCGACGAGGCAACGGGAAACTTGAGTGCAGTGCGTGCAGAAATCAAGGTAGCTTCCGTCGATACCGATAACCCCAAGCGGGATGGGCATTTGAAAAGTGACGACTTCTTCAACGCTCAGCGTTTTCCAAATATCACCTTTGAGAGCACAAGTTTAAAACTAGAAGGCAACGGCGAGTATCGCGTAGATGGAATACTGACGATTCGTGATGTCAGTAAGCCGATTACCCTCGAGGGAAAAATGCTGGGGAAAATACCAGGCAGAGTTGCGTTTGAAGCTGCTGGTCAGATCAACCGCCAAGATTTTAATGTTACTTGGAACAAAGCCTTTCAGGTAGTGGGCGGGCTGCTGGTTTCTGATGAGGTGGATCTGAATATTGAGGTTGCGCTATATGTTCCCAAAGGTTGAAAAAACACCTTTTGGCAACATGGTTTCAACTCAATCGGCAACATGATTTGATTCCCAACTCGCAACAGTTGGAGTAAACCCCGATATGCCTGATTGTCTGGTAAATGTTTTGCTATTAGTTTTTGTGCTGACTGGTTAAAAATTAAACGTGACCAACCTACCGATTTCACTGTCGCTGCTGATGAATAGCTTGCCTCAAATTGATTCATGACTCAGCAACACTCGGTCGATATTATGACAGATAAGATGGAGTAGCTTCACCCGTTATAATTTGGGCCGCTAAGTAAGATTTATGAGTGATCAAGGCATTCAGCGTAAGCAATTTGGAAACATGTTTAGGAGAATTTCCGAAATTGGTGGAGCCTACGAAAAAATAGGTGCTACTATCTCGATTGCACCTTTGCCGAAATAACAAGTTCTGTTGGTAGCCAAGCGCCTGCTTGGCTACCAACATCAAGCAAGATTTCAAAGCCCACACTCAGTTGTGATCAGTATATTATGAAAAGTGTGAAAGCAAAAAAGAGTGGAAACTACGAGGTTAATCAATTCCGGCCAACTGTCCAAGAGTAATGGGTTTGATGGGTGAACGTACCCGAAAATAGCCAACATCAGCTGGAGAAACTTGGCGTTCATCAGCAATGATCTCGGAGACAGTAAGTCCACACATCCTTCCCTGACATGGGCCCATTCCACAACGGATCATCGGCTTGACCGGATCAGGGCTCAGGGCACCCCGGATCTCACGAACGCGGACTTCCTCACAGCGACAGATCAACGTCTCCTCATTCTGCGGGACCAGCCAGGGGCGTCTTGGTGGGAAGAGTGTGTCGCGGAAANNACGAATCGCCAACTCCTGATTCTGTCTTTTNAGTAAAGGCTNTGCTAGAGCAGTTTGTTGGGATGAACCGATNTTGCCCAGTGCTCTGGCAGTTTCCAGAGCCGCTAGTCGACCGGTGAGCACTGAATTGGCTGAGCCGCAGACGCGACCAGAATCTCCAGCCACAGCAACATTTTCAATGCTGGTATTACCCCATTGATCAAGTACGGGTTCCCAGTAGCGTTGCTTCTCGTACCAAGCGTGCTCACAACCAAGCTGTCGGGTGATCTGTACGTTGGGAACCACACCATGATGCAGAAGCAGCAGGTCTGCNGGCANCTCCTTCCAAGTAGCAGNTCCTTGCTGGAATTGTACTTTTTGCAGGTGAGCCTCGCCCTGTGCNNCTATTCCTGTGACACCAAGGTGAACTTTCGCTCCAGAAGNGAACATTTGCCAGAGCATGGCGGATTCCCTTGCGGAGATAATCGTGNCCTCGTAAGGCCTCAGGTAAGTAGGNTAGTGCCTGAAAAGGTGCAAGGCNTGGATTTGTATCCAGATAGGCCGCAATCTTAACTCCAGCATCAAGCAAGCGGCAGGCNATCAATAATAACAGGGGNCCACTACCCAGCAAGACGATTTCACCACGGGNTAACAACCCAGAGCTTTTNTAGAGTACGTCTGCTGNAGTGCAGGCCAGCACACCGGGAAGCGTCCNCGCCTGGAAAGGGCATTGGTCGCTCCATGGCACCAGTGGCAATCAGAATGCGTTGAGCATGGCATGTTTCCGAAGGTCCTCNATCTTGTCCAATGNGGTATAGNGTCAAATCTGAATCAATCNGCCAGATTGATCGGCCCGGCCNATACTTGGCTTCAGAGGAGCGGAATCTTTGAGCCAGTTCAAAGGCCTCCTGATAATCAGCACCCAGTTGATGGAATTCACCTGGANGCTGTTCCTCCNGATCTTCGATATTTCTATAGATTTGACCCCCAAGAGTTGGCTGCTCATCCAGCACCAGTACATTTAGTCCGTATTGGCAAGCTTCGACAGCCGCAGCCATGCCTGCGGGGCCTGCTCCAATGATCACGTAGTCATAGTTTGTTAGACTCATGCACGCTCCCCTTTCTTCATTTGACGCTGGATGNTCATACCCTCNCGAACTTGGATCATGCAGGATTGTTGGTTGGGTTGGCCATCGATCTCAAGCAGGCAGTCAAAACAGATCCCCATCATGCAGAAGGCNGCTCTGGTTTCTCNGCTGACCACNGAATTCCGCAGCGTCAGGTAGCCTTCTCCCATCAGAGCTGCAGCAACGGTTTGCCTANNAGCCACTTGATAGGTCTGCCCCTCAAAGGTGATTTGAACTGTCTTGGCAACATTAGGCGGTGGCTGGAACATCAAACCTCGCAGAATCGAAAACCTCAAACATCGGTTGTGTTTGACCGGACAGAATCCAGTCGACCAGGTAATTGCTGTGAATCGAAGCCAGACTGACCCCACTGTGACTGGTTACGGCAAAAGCTCCAGGACAACTTTGTGATTCTACATAAACTGGTTTTTGGTCCGGTGTGAGCACGCGCAGGGATCCCCAGCTACGGATCAATTGTAGATTTTTCAAGGTTGGAAAGACTGTTAGGGCGTGGTTGGCAATGTCTTGCNGAACACCGTTGGTAGTACCAAGGTCATAACCGACTTCTTCGTGGGAGGCTCCGAACATGAAGCTTCCATCGGAATTTTNNCGGATGCGGCCCGTCGCAAAGGGGAANAGCTGATCAGTTTTTTCTGTTACGAGCACTTGCCCACGTTGAGGTCGCACGGGCACTCTGATGCCCACTAGANCAGACAACTTGGTGGTAGCCAAGCNACTGGCGATAACAAGTTTTCTGGTCGAGAATTTTGTTGTATTGGTCTGAATCAGGAAACCACCGGTGTTGTACTCAATTCNCTGTACATCTGCACTTGGGAAGAATTGTCCCTTGAGTTGAGTAAAGGCTTGATGCAGTGCACGCAACAAATGCAGGGGGTTGGCAAAGCCATCGTGGGGACAAAAGGATGCTCCAGAAACCATTGGTCCTAAGGATAGCTTGGGGATCATATTCTGTAACTCATCCCNGCTGATNATCTCACAGTCATAGATGCCCGTCAGGGATTGGGTTCGCATCTCTTCGAGGAATGTACTTCGCTTGCTGTATTCTTCCTCTCCCACACAAATCTGGAAGCCACCAGTTCGATGATAGTACTGGGGAATGCCGGTTTGGTCCTCAAGCTTTTTTGCAAAGTTTGACCACAGTTCCGTGGCTTCCTGGCTCCACTGCGCATACCGTGGCATGCCGTGTCCCTTACCCTGTAGCCATACGAGTCCGAAATTTCCTCGAGAAGCCGTTAACTGAAAATCCTCTCGATCTAGCATGACAACCGAGGCCTTTTGTGCNGCCAGCCCGTAGGCCACAGCAGCTCCAATTACACCACCTCCGACTACTACTACATCGGGGTTCATTGTTTTCATGGCGATGCTTCTGTTAGCTGATTAGTCTGATTGAACTCCTCNAAACGGACACAGCGTGTTTGATGAGGCTTGTGATCNTCCGGTTGTAGTTGCAAAAAGGCTTGCTGACAAACTGTTGTTGCGTGTTGACAACAAGGCGAAAANCGAGGTCCAAGAGGTAACCGATTAATCGGACAGGAGCCCTCTCCACGAATGGTTGGTAATTGACGAGTGACGTAGGGATCAGACACTGGTACCATATNGNTNAGGGCNNNGGTTTAGCGGTCCTTGGGATTGCGGATGATCTCCCATGTCNGTTCCATCTCTACAGCTTGGCTCAAATACAGAATCATAAATAGGTCTGCAGTGTGTACAAGAATCGAGAGATCATGCGAGACATAAAAATAGAAAATGNTATTNCGAATATTATTGATAACTTAAATTATCAAGATTTATCAAAGCNTTTATTTCTTTTCTAAAGGCTCGCTATTAAAATCAGTCCAACTCCCGTCTTGATNATCGGAAGGGTCGTAATTTAAGGTTTGTANTGGGCTTTCCTGACGAAAGATTTTGTTGTCTTGGTTGGTGATGGCTGTCATTACACCATTGTATTGAGGTTCTTCTCTGGTGAAGCTTNGGCATTTGTTGAAGGCAGAGAAAGTTGGGACCTTCAAAAATCACTCGACAANGTCAAATTGTGAACATTTCTTTGACTTGGTTGATCAATTCCTTGTCGGCTTCAATTTGCATGTGGTCACCTGTTTTATAGTTAACGGTGATGTAANCTAGATGATAAGNAGCAATTATNAGAAAAAAAATCACTCTTCATACCCTGCTCCCGGTCTTTATTAAACTCGTCTGCTTTGCTCATTTGAAGTCTTNTTTTNGATGTTCTTAAACTTCGGATGAAGTAATACCGAATATCANCACCAACTGATTGGTANTNACTAGTGAACTACTGATTGTCTTCTGCTTTTTGTCTATGAAAGCTAAAGCAACANAGCCGGGTTAGATGNAAAGATAGAGCAGATTACGAGGAGGTGGATTCAAAGCNTTGGGGAAAGATGCTGGAAGAGATAAGTTGTTTGTCAAGAGAGAGTGTTACGCATCACACATTCATTGTAGTTAGCATTGCTGCTCATGACCGATGTACAACTCATGGAACAAGCACCTAATTGGCTAAGAAAGAGGACAGCCATGCTGAAAAGTAGGATTTTCATAGTTCTTCCATAGGGGAAGGAGTCACTGGCAAGGCATCCTGCATCCAGTTTAAATCGAGTGATAANTTATTATTCGTTCATTCAAGAACTAGGCGAGCTTAGCCTTGGGATTTTTTGCAGCTTCTGCAATNAGTTCTTCTATCCCGTTNTCAGGTAAGATCGAGCCAATGAAAGCAAGTCCAACCATTTTTTCTTCTTCAACCTTGAACACTCGGGTGACACGGGAGGAAATTGGCAAGCATGGTTTATGACCTGCCTCAGTTCTCAGAAAAAAAGTCAGCCGTACATGCGCAGAGGGGTTGAGCAGTTGTTTGCAGAGAATGCGGCACCCTGCAAAGCTCAAGTCAATCACCTTGACGTGCGATACCCGTTGGCCTTCTTCCATCTTGGCCAGCAGTTGGACACGGTATCTAGGATGTACACGATGTTCTTTTTTCAAAGAGGCCTCCTGTCAACAGCACTAAAAATTTGGGTGTGTTGTGAGATTTCTAAAATTCTGGTTCGATCTTAGTTTATCTTATTTTGGCTCAACGAGTGTGTTAAACGAAAAACTTTTGACCAGATGACCAAGNAGTATCATAACTNTTGCCAAAATTGTGCAAGATTTCTGAGTAGCTTGATTAACAAAAAATCATGGTATTTCAGGGANTTCATGATGTTCCAGCCACTCAGTTTTNTGCAATCGATAGANCATATACCTTTGCAAAGGATGATTTATAGGCAAGTTAGGNTGATCAAAAGTATCTTCAGGACTANACCCCGTACCAATTTTCTGCAACACCNGGACGGATGGATGATTTAACACTGTCGTGAATGAAACAATTTCAGATAATNCCAAATCAAGAAAACCGAAATGTAAAACACATTTAGCTGCCTCTGGCGCCAGCCTATTTCTCCAGAAANTCTTGTGAAGCCTGCAACCAATTTCAACAGTTGGTGTGAAATGGGCTGAACAGGGAACCTTCATCAAACCACACCAGCCAGCAAATGCNTTACTCTCGTTTAGGTGCAGTGCAAACAAGGAGTATTTGTTTTTCTAGTGGTGCGCAATGATCCTTTGCAACAGAGCAGCACTTTCTTCAGAGTTCAGAGTTGATGGGAAATAACGCATGACCTCGGAGTCTGCGTTCAGTCTGNCTAACTCCGAAAGGTGTGATTGTGAAAAAACAGTCAGTTTCAGCCGGCTCGTGAAGAGCGAATGATTCATACATCACTCTTGGAAGCACAGAAAGATTCAGTAGTATTGNCTCCTTAAACACCAATNGCATTTTTCCATATGATCAATAATTTTCAGNTTTCAAACTTTTTAGTCCACAAATNGGGACCCGCATGNANNTAAATCTNGAGGGAAGTAAGATAATNGTGTCGGCAGGAGGTTCTGGTATTGGTTTAGCCATNGTCCAGGGATTTCTTGCCGAAGGAGCAAAGGTAGCGACCTGTGATATCAGCCCAGAGTTGGTCTCTCAGTTAAGACAAAATTATCCAGGAGTTTACTGTNAAGAAGTAGATGTCGCCGATGCTCAGGCAGTTCAAAAATTTACACAGTCTGCCATTGGACAACTTGGGGGCCTGGATTGTTTGGTTAACAATGCTGGTATTGCCGGGCCAACCTCCCCAATCGAAGAAATTCAGCAAACAGACTGGGAACGGTGTCTTTCGGTTTGTNTGAGCAGTCAATATTTTTTCACAAAGGCAGCTGTCTCANCTCTTCGGAAGAGTAAAAATTCCTCCATNGTCAATATCTCCTCGGCAGCTGGAAAGTGTGGATTTGCCTTCCGCACTCCCTACTCGACCGCCAAGTGGGGGGTGATCGGTCTGACCAAGTCATTATCNATTGAATTGGGGCCTGATCAGATTCGCGTCAATGCGATCCTCCCTGGTTTGGTATCTGGNGAGCGTCAGCAACTGGTGTTGACGGCTAAAGCTGAGAAAAGAGGTGTCNCCTNNGAAGAAATNGAGCAAGAAGCTTTCTCTTATACCTCCATCAAGTCCTATGTCACTCCACAGGACATTGCCAACCAAGTGCTCTACCTAGCTGCAGAGAAAGGNAAATTAATCTCTGGCCAAGCTATCTCAGTAGANGGGGACACTCGTATGCTAGCCTAGAAGTTGACCTGATTTCCTCCTTTGAGGTGAAGCATTTTCCTGGCTTCGTCNGGAGTCGCCACTTCTACTGAGAGTCCTTCTAAGACCTTNCGGGCTTTTAGGACTTGCTGAGCGTTACTTTCTGCCAAGATNCCTTTGGACAGCCAGAGAGANTCTTCCAATCCGACCCGTACTGAACCACCNTGCGCTGCAGACATGGCTGCAATTTGCATCTGCGAACGTCCAGCCCCAAGTACCGACCAGACATATTGATCACCAAACANTCGGTCTGCCGTTCGTCTCATGTGNGCCACATCTTCAGGATGAGTTCCGATTCCTCCCAAGATACCAAATACTGTCTGAACCAGTATTGGCACTTTGACCAGTCCACGATCCAGAAAATGAGCAAGATTATAGAGATGGCTNGTATCATAGCATTCAAACTCGAAACGTGTGTNGTTGGAAGAACACGTCGTCAAAATCNCCTCAATATCTTGAAATGTGTTCTTGAACACCAGATCACGACTATTCTCCAGGTGCTGTCGTTCCCAGTCATGTTTAAAGTCGCTGTAGCGTTTGAGCATCGTATAGAGCCCAAAGTTCATTGAGCCCATATTCAGAGAAGCCAGCTCTGGTTGAAGCTCTTTAGCAGGAGACATACGCTGGGCCAGGGTCATCCGGGGTGAACCTCCTGTTGTGATGTTGATCACTACGTTACAAGCCTGCTTGATTCGGGGTAGGAACTTCAGAAAGGCTTCTGGAGTTTGATTAGGACGTCCGTTTTCTTCATCGCGTGCGTGGAGATGAATGATGGAAGCCCCAGCTTCTGCCGCCGCAATCGCAGCTTCGGCAATTTCATCAGCCGTCACTGGTAGATGTGGGGACATCGATGGGGTATGGATTGCTCCCGTGGGAGCGCAAGTCAGGATTGCTTTTTGAGTCATCGGACATTCTCTTGGCGGAAAATTGTTGGTTTGCCTGCGATCAAACGCTATCAGGGACTTCGATGCAAGAGTTTTGTGAACCTGATTGGCTCCAGATGCTGGTGAATGGCTCTGTTGACAACGCCAAATTAATCTGAAAACCAGTTGAAAGTCTGCATCTGTGATTGAGATTTTTTGGAAAATGTCTAGATTCTTGTAGTCTTCAAGTTTGAATTGATCATAATTTTTTGATCCAAAAATACATCGATATTTCTGTTGAAGGTTCAGCATGTCAACTCGCCCATCATTAGACTTCAAGCGTCTGAATCACTTGGATAACTTATTGATCAACACTATCGGAAAACCAGGACAATTGCCTGGTGTACAAGTGTTGGTCTGGCGTCGAGGAGATCTATCCTATTTCCGTTGGGCGGGGTTAAGAGATATCGAGAGAGGATTGCCGATAGAACAAGACACGATCTTTCGGATTTACTCGATGACTAAGCCAATTGTCAGTGTTGCTTTGTTGATGCTACTTGAAGAAGGCCGGTTCCGCTTGGATACGCCTGCTTCGGAACTCTTGCCAAAGTTCTCTGAGTTGGAGGTGTATGCAGGAATGGATGAAAAGACTGGGGAAATGAAGACAGAAGCCTGTAAAAGCCCAGTGACGATTCATCAGCTTTTGACCCACACCTCAGGTCTAACCTATGAAATGCACGCGGAGCATCATCCCGTAGCNAAGCTATATAAACAATCTTCTGCAGAAAGANCTCCTTTAAGTCTTGAGGGGATGGTCAATCATTTAATGNATTTTCCGTTGGCTTATCAGCCAGGGACTCNCTGGCACTATAGCGTGTCGACTGATATATGCGCTCGCCTAGTTGAAATTATTTCAGGACAATCAATCGATTGTTTTCTTCAGCAGCGCATCTTTGATCCTCTAGGAATGAAAGATACGGGCTATCACCTACCTGTTCAGNAACTATCGCGTTTGGCTGAACTGTACAGTATTGCTGATTGGTTTGATCCAAACCTTACACCAGAGATCCTTGAGANGGCTTCGCAAGAAGGAGGTCAACTCCAACTTTTGAACAGCTTTGAACCAGAGATTTATAAAGCTCCACATAATTGCCTTCGTGGTGGCCATGGGTTAGCTTCTACCGCTTTGGACTACCTGAAGTTCNCGCGCATGTTGTTGCAATACGGCAATTGGGAGGGAGAGCGTCTGCTGAGCCATAAGACCATTGAGCTAATGCGTATCAACCATCTCTCGGCAGAGCTATTCCCATTGGAAATTTGCAACAATCCACTCAAGGGGGAGGGATGGGGCTTGGGTGTTTCTGTCAACATGGACCCTGCACAAAGCATGAGCCTGGGAACTAAGGGGAGCTTTGGTTGGGCTGGCTTNGCTTCTACNAAGTTCTTAATTGATCCCCAAGAAGAGCTAATTTTGATACAGATGGGGCAATTGATTCCTCCTCCAGAACACTTGTTTTTTCAGTATCTGCGGAATGTTGTCTATCAGGCTTTGACACCCTGAGANCTGGAGCACAGCTTAGATCCTCTACATTACCTGCNATTCCCAATTGACATAATCAAAGAGGGTGATTATTTTGCGGACAGAATTTGGCACTTTACAACCTATGGAGTTTTTCAATGAACGAACTCGCCACATCCNCCAATCCAATTAAATCCAAAACTGGAAGTTCCCTCCGTCGAGTGGAAGACNCTCATTTACTTGTTGGTAAGGGACGTTTTACAGATAACCGACCACCAAGTGGACAGTTACACTTACACTTTATTCGTTCTTACCTGGCGCACGGGCGAATTGTCAGTATTGANAGAGAAGAAGCTTTCCAAAGTGAGGGAGTTATCGCAATTTATACCGCGGAGGATTTGTTAGCAGATGGAGTCAAGCCTCTGCCGATNGCTGGAGGATACAAGCGACCAGATGGCCAACCGATGGCTCAGCCAGAATGGCACGCATTGGCCAGTGGAGTTGTTCGTTATGTAGGAGAAGCAGTAGTGGCTGTTGTTGCGGAATCTCAAGCTCAAGCCGTGGATGCTGCTCAATTGGTTGAAATAGAATATGACGAATTACCTGCCGCAGGTAATCTTGTTAAAGCTAGTGCACCTAATGCTCCCTTGGTTTGGGATGAAGCTCCTGATAANATTGTNGCTCAAAAAACTTTTGGAGACGAAGCTGCTGTGACTGAGGCTTTCGTGAAAGCACACCATATCACCAAGCTAGATCTAACCAACAACAGGTTGGTTGGCAATGCAATGGAACCTCGCACAGTCATTTGTGAGTATGATAAGAACTCCGGTAGAAGGACTATCCGGATTGGACATCAGCATCCTCATGGATTACTTGGAACTCTTCCTGGNATTTTTGACGAAAAAGCTGAGAATTTTCATGTAATTGTGGAGGATATTGGCGGGGGATTTGGTGTCAAAGCGATGACCTATCCTGAAGATGTCGTGGTCATTTATGCTTCTGGAAAGCTACAGAACAATATCCGCTGGCGAGGGAGTCGTACCGAAGATTTTCAGGCAACTGGCCACGGGCGTGATCAAATCAATCATGCTGAATTGGCCTGTAGCGCCGATGGTAAGATCCTCGGGATGCGTCTGCACAATCTTGGTAACCTCGGGGCGTTCCCAACTGGAGCTGGAGCTGCGATTCCTTTGGAAGTGGGCCCAAAAGTCTCCACCTCGGTTTATCACATTCCTGCTTACTATCTNGTTACCGATGCNTATGCCACTCACACCGCACCACTGGGGGCCTACCGCGGAGCNGGAAGACCAGAAGCTGTTTATCTGATGGAGCGATTGATGGAAAAAGCGGCTAGTGAGTTAGGANTAGATCCAATTGAGATGCGCCGCAANAACTTCATTCCAGTGGATGTAATGCCCTACACTAATCCTTTGGGGGAGNTCTATGATAGTGGTGACTTCAACACGGTGCTGGATCTTATTTTAGAGCAAGCCGACTGGAATGGTTTTGAAGTACGCAAGACTGAATCAGCAAAGCAGGGTAAANTCAGAGGCCGTGGTCTTTCGTGCTATATAGAGTGGACCGGTGCAGTTTGGTCCGAAGATGTAACCATGCAAGCTTCAGGTGCTGGAAAGTTCACCTGTTATTCTGGAACCCAGGCAATGGGACAGGGCATAGAAACTGCCTACCTACAGTTGCTCTCCGAGAAAATGGACTTGCCACTGGAACAACTGAGTGTGGTGCAAGGTGACACTGATATTGTCAAGGGTAACGGAAGCTACGGCTCCCGTTCACTTTATATCGGGGGATCAGCGATTCATGAAGGAGTATTGAAGTTCATGGAAGCTGCCAAAAAACTCGCAGCAGAAAACTTGGAAGCTTCCNCTGAGGANCTGGTCTATCAAGANGGACGCTTCGAGGTNGTTGGTACCAACATAGGTATTGGGCTCTTTGAGTTGGCACTTCAGCAACCAGAGCGAAAGATCGAGGTATCCTCCAGTACAACAATCCCTGTGGCAAGCTGGCCGAATGGAGCTCAGGTGGCAGANGTAGAGGTTGATACTGAAACAGGGATGGTCAAGATGGTTAGCCTAACAGCAGTTGATGACGTAGGTAACGCTGTCAATCCAATGCTTGTCGCAGGACAGGTTCACGGTGGGATGGCCCAGTCTGTTGGACAAGCGTTGTTGGAGCNGACTGTCTATGATGATANCGGGCAGTTCATCAATTCTACCTTTCTGGACTACGCAATACCTAGGGCAGATGACATGCCACCAATTCAGACTAACTTGTTCCGTGAACAGCCCTGCCGCACTAATCCACTAGGCTCCAAAGGAGTTGGTGAGTTAGGAACCGTGGGAGCTACGCCCGCCGTGGTCAATGCTGTACTGGATGCTATTCGTGAACACGGTATCAATCACCTGGAAATGCCCCTCACACCTCAGANTGTTTGGGCTGCATTGAATAGCTGACTTCCAGTCCAAGTACTTAGAGTCTTCCTGCGATCAGGTNGGAAGACTACTCGTCTTCTTCTCGCGCCCCACCAAGTTGGCTTAGCANTTTGAATAGTGCTTTTTCTAGCANCTGTAGACGCTGTNAAATNGTTAGATAAAATGCTGCAANTGCTATTTTCACAACCCCTCATTGAGGATTTTTACAATCGAGAGGGTTTCGCAAGTNAAAGAGTGNATCTCTAATATTTTAGNATAAGGTCATGGCAACTACCACAATTGANCAACAATTGAATCAGGCAGAGTGGAAGCCGGNTATTCTAGTTAAGGGTGAGACCCTTTATAACTGGCCTTTTCGGCCAAAAATNGCGCTAAAGTGGTTGAAAAATTATCTGTTTGGCCCGATTGCACTNATTCANGCTGGCTTTGGNCTGTTCACTTGGTTTTTTCTGACGCCCAGCTTGGCTACCATGCAGACCTTTGCCTGGGATTGGATTACCCTCATTTATCTGCGTAATGTAGGGTTACTCTTTCTGGTGACAGGTAGCGCTCATTTCTGGCTTTATGTCCGTATGGGGCAAGGATCTGATTTTCAGTTCAACAAACAGGGACTACGAGAAAATGATCCTCGCTTTTGGTTTAGAAATCAGACCTGGGAGAACATGTTTTTCGNGATTGTTAGCGGGTGTGGAATCTGGACGTTGTATGANGTGTTGACCTACTGGATGTTTGCCAATGGCTATATGCTGTTTCCCATAGAGTNGCTGGAATCACCAGTTTACACTGTTTTTTTGTTCCTANTGATTCCACATATCCGAGCTCACCATTTCTACTTTACTCATCGCCTGACGCATTGGAAGCCACTTTACNACGCTGCCCACTACCTGCATCATAAAAATACCAACACCGGTCCGTGGTCTGGTTTATCGATGCATCCAATTGAGCATCTCTTGTATCTATCAGGGGTGTTCCTGCATTGGGNGATCCCATCGCATCCAATTCATGCCTGCTTCCATCTGCTCCATGCTGGAATTAGTCCTACTTGGGGACACACAGGCTTCAACAGGATTAAGGTGAATAAGTTTGAAATAGAAGACAACTACTTCCACTACCTGCATCATCGTTATTTTGAATGCAACTACGGTAACCTCGATATGCCGTGGGATCATCTGTTTGGTACTTTCCATGATGGTTCCCAGNAATCCAAAAAACGAATGGGTGCCAGATTACGCGAACAACGAAAGCGCTGAGGGGAAGTTAGTTTATGAAGCAATCAGATTTTGCATTAGAGAGAGGNCAATCTCGTTCNCGCAACGCTCTTCCCTTGCAGCGCTCGGATATGCCTGTGGATCANCATGTTTCATTGGAAAATTATACTTCNGGTCGAACTACTCGGATACCTAAAGATCTTGGCCCTGCTCAGTCATTACAAGGTTTTGATCCCACATACAGAAACATCATTGATTACATTGTTCGAATTACCTATCGAATTTGGGAAACAAATGACCGTGAGGTTGAGTACATCGGTGAATGCTACTCATTAGATAGCCAGGTGTTCGATGACTACGGGCTTCAACTCGGCAACCAAAAAATCATTGTCGATACCCNCCACACAACATCNGCTTTCCCTGATATTATTCTAGATGCTGAAGAAGTGATCTGGGCAGGAAATGACCAAATTGGGTTCCATACGTCACACCTTACACGCATTAGTGGTACGAATACCGGATCAAGCAGATACGGTAANGCCACNGGNAAAACAGTAAATTTTTTGGTGCTTGCAAACTGCGTGGCNCTCCAGAACGATATTTTTCTGGAGCACGTGCTTTACAATACTTCTGCAATGCTTCAACAGCTTGGGATTGACCCTTGGGANGAGTCAGCCAGATTGGTAAAAAATCCTCCTGCCGGCTGGCCTCGTTCTCAGGAGAATTGGGATCAGCTTCGATCNGCAACCTCTCCTGCAATTCCAATTTCACAGGCGGAGCCAATTACAGNATTTGATCCAGATACCTTTACTCGTGAAATTCACGACAATGTTTGGAATGGTAACCAGTCGGCAATTATAAATTCATATGCGGAAAATTTGTTGTTCGAGGGCGCGACTGANCGNATTTTTTCTGGAANAACAGCTTATCGANATTATGTGAACGAGCTGCGTAGTGTTTTTCCAGACTTACAGTTNCAGGTCGATGAGGTCTATTGGATGGGCAATGAACTGGATGGGTGGCTCATTTCNACTCGTTGGAGCGCAGAGGGCACTCATTTGGGCAAGGGGATTTATCGAAGCCCCTCCGGTAAGACCTGTCANATGTGGGGAATCANTCAATGGCAGGTNCTCAATGGTATCGTCCAGAAAGAGTGGCAACTATTCAATGAACTAGATCTGATGATGCAGATCTTAGCGGACTAGTCCTAATCACGAGAATCTATGATTANTAAAGATCAACGTTTTCGTTTCCAGCAACAGGGGTATATTGTTCTGGAAAAAATCCTGAGTGAATCTNTGCTCGCGTGGCTGCAAAGTCGTTGTGACGAAGCTGTGGATTGGAAGGCCAGTGGGATGCTCTCCTCAGGAATCGAGGAAGAGGGTATCAACCTGCTGGGTAAACGCTATTTTGTCAGTNGTTTCCGGAAGCAGAATCCTGAGCTAGATCGCTTTTTGTTCGGGGATGTGATGGCCGAAATTTCGAGTGGATTGCTAGGTGAGACNGTTTATCTTCACAATGAGCAATTTGTTGTCAAAGGGCAGGACCAGCGTAGTCGCTTTGCCTGGCATCAGGATAGTGGCTACTCAGTCTATCGAGGAGGTGCCGAGTTACATACTCCCTACCTTACCTGCTGGATTGCNCTGGATGACATGTCTGCACGAAATGGAACCATCTCGGTACTGCCCTTTGATGAATTCGGAGAAGGTCAACTGGTGGAACACTGGTGGGATGAGGACGAAGCTGCAATGGTTGGGTANTCTGGAGAGAAACCGGGCTCATTGATGGAAGTGCCAGCTGGTTCGATTGTTTGCTTCTCCAGTTTTACAATGCACCGTAGCGGTATGAATCAAACAAAGCGTTTACGTCGGAGCTATATTGTTCAGTACGCCTCAACGGCATTTGGCTTCCAAAATGATCCTCAAAGACGCTATGCTCCCTCTGGAGGCGTTGATTTTATCAAAGCCAGCCAGCGAGTGATTCANCCAGAACCCCTACCTAATTGATTTTTTGAATGATCAGAGGTTGGCGCCTGAGGNGTTGTTAAGCTCGTGAATTAGTAATTTCAAAGAGACTCTCAACTTTGATCTAGACTTACTTTAGCTAGGTGTTTNGTGATGTAACTGAGCGAGGTAGTGCATGAGTCTAGAGTTGAGCGTTTNACTGGGTAGTGAAGCTCTAACCTTGGAGGCCTAAAGATACTGGGATGAGATTTTCTGGAGCTTTGAAATCATCTGTGCCGTAGCTTGGCGTCGATTACATCTTGTGTCGATGGAACAACTTTCTGCCTGTGCGGATAGAGCAGATCCACAAACTCCACTGAGGACTTAATAGCGGAGTTGAAGACTATCTAGATCCAGCATTTCGACTTTTTGGTTACAAATTGCTGAGTCCATCGACTTTGATGAAGGAGTAGACCTATTTCTCTAGCCCGCTTTCTGCTAACTTTTTGATATTTTCGACTAACCAGCTAGAAACTGTCTTGTGGTGGACAAATTATTCTACCAGTTGAAATATTCACTTTAGACGAATACTCGTGCAGGCAAATCACNATCTTTCTCCTCAACTCCACAGACTCTGCATTTCCTACATTTGTTCGAACTCCTGCTGAACTAACTTATCTTTTAGAATATTAAACTTTTCAGTTCGGCTCCTGTGTCTAGCTGAGTTGGATGAACTCACATGTTTTAGAAGAATTTGCTCCCGATGCCTGCGCACCTCATTGGATTGCTTGAAGGACCAAAAAAGCTTCCGGGCCCTCGCCATCGCAGCTTCAGGCAAGACAATAGGATTTTCATAAATTTCTGGAAGCTTGATGTTCATCGACTTGCGATCAATCCATCCCAGTTTCCATGGTGCAGCTAGCCAAGGCATCGGCAGTTCAGCCAATTCTGGAACCCATTTATGGATGAATTCTCCCTCAGCATCATGTTCTAAGGCTTGCTTGACTGGATTATAAATGCGGATTGTGTTGATCCCGGTCACTCCAGCCTGCATTTGAAATTGGGGATAGTGAATGCCGGGTTCAAAATCTAGAAAATACCGTGCTAGATGCTCCACACCTGACTTCCAGTTCAATCCCAACAGATGAGTCAAGCAGGAAACTAGGAGGGCTCGCATCCGAAAATTCAGGAAGCCTGTTTGGGCAACACAACGCATGCAGGCATCTACCAGGGGAATACCGGTGTGCCCGTTTTGCCAAGCCTGCAGGTGCTGCTCATCGTTTTGCCAGGGGAAACTAAGATAGCCTGGATTGAGATCTTTGAACTCAATATTTGGTTGGGTCTCAAACTTTTGAATGAAGTGACAATGCCAGTGCAAGCGAGAACCAAAAGCTCGAAAGGAATTGCGGGGATGCTGGACCTGCTGAAGTGCCTGCCATATTTGCCGCATTGACAGGCAACCGTGAGCCAGATATGGGCTCAGGCGACTGGTGTGTAAAGGAGAGGTAAGTGGTTTGGAAATATGCCTAGAATAACCATGTCCGCCTCCTTTGAGAAATTGATGCAAGGCCAATTGCGCATGTTCCTCTCCACCCCTTTGAAAATTTGAGTGTTTTTGATTGACCCCAATCGGCAATTGAGGTCCCTTTTGTTCTGCATACCAGCCAGAATCCAGTTCAACTCCTTGCCACTCGGACCAATCGACTTGATGCTGAGGTTGGCTCATCTGGGATTTCCACTGCTTGTCCCAACNATCTCGGTTCAAACNCNGACGTTGAANACCNTTGCAAGGAAANTCNACCCAACTAATTTCANAATCAGCAAACCANCGAGCTAGTNNNNGGTCNCGTCGGTAAGTGANNTCCAGTCCNGTTTCTTCNTAACTGTAAACCGTGTTGATCCGAAACTGTTCAGCCAACAACATCCAGACTTCTTCACANTCACGATGAAAAAGGTAAAGCCTGGTCCCACGATCCCGAAACTGCCGATAGCAATTCACAACCGATTCATAGAGAAAGCGCCAATGGCGGAGGTCNGTATGGNGGTCTTTCCAAAGAGAGGGTTCAAAGACNAAGAGAAGCAANACGGGTAANTTTTCCCTNGANGCTTGCTCTAAAGCAGCNTGATCTTCCAAGCGNAGATCTCGTTTGAACCANACGACGTTGATNAGAGGNTTCATTNAGNTGANTANAAAGNNANAANATNAATANNTACTCTGAGTTGATGGGAAAATCTGTTCTGAAACTGTGCCAAGCCTTTTTNCGAAAAGAGAGTTGAAATGTGCTTCCAANGATGTTTNAAATNGGCTTNTCTACAANTGATTGACNAAGTTNAGCNTCAGNNGNCCNTNCNAAGTAAAANNATTTTNGAAATTTGAANACCNTTTGCCAATAAGTTTTCAATGAGTGCNCAAGTCCAAAAACCAATGTCTGAAATACGCAAAGAACTNCGCATCAAGTGGTATCNTTGTCCAATTGATCCCAACATTTTGCGAGAACTTTCCAANCCAAGCNACCTTCAAGGATTCAAGATGGNNNTTGGACACTTGGGANTATGGCTGNTCACCGGTTCGCTCAGTTTCTATTTTGNAATTGAANAGNTTTGGTTAGGATTTCTGCTGACAATTTTCCTTCATGGGACAGTGGGTACCTTCTTCAGTGCCCCACATCACGAGCTGTGTCACGGAACGGTCTTNAAAACCAAGCGANTAAANGAGATTTTTCTAAAGATTTTTNCGACTCTGGGGATGCAAAATTTTTATATCTANAAGATGAGCCACAGTTATCATCATCGTTTCACGCTCCATCGCGTTGCCGATAAAGAAGTAGTGCTGCCCAAGACCCCATCCCTTAGAATTCTGTATTTGCTTCAGTTATTTACTTTCAATATCACTGGTGGGTTTGAATCAAGGGGTTTGGTCCCAACGATGCGTGGGCTTTTTAGAGTTGCTGCTGACAAAATAGAGCAACCTTATAATGAGTGGGGAGCAGAACTATATGCTGAATTCCCACAAGAGCGCCTGAAAGCAGTGCATTGGGCTCGATACCTGATTACTGTTCAATTGAGCTTCGCACTCTTTACAGTGCTAATTGGCTATCCAATCTTGATTCTGATTGTTTCCTTGCATCCCTTCATTGGCAATTGGTTACGTTATTTTGTAGGAGCCCCGATGCACTGTGGGCTTCGTAGTGATGTTTCAGATTTTCGAAAATGCGTCAGAACCATCACGCTAGATCCAATCTCAGAGTTTCTGTACTGGCACATGAACTGGCATCTGGAGCATCATATGTTCGCAGCAGTTCCCTGCTATAATCTAAAGAAATTGTATAAAGCAGTCGCAGAAGATATGCCTAAACCCAGGACCTTGATCAGTTCCTGGAAAGAGATGTTAGAAGTTGTCAAACAACAGGAGACTGACCCAGCTTATGAATTCAACACGCCCGTCCCCCCACAAAGAACAAGAAAAGAGAAAAAGCAGCAACTTGAATTGGAAGCTTCCATTGGAGATCTAGCTCCCACCGCGATTGCCTGACTCGATTGGATTCAATCCCAATTGAGTCTCTTGGAGATACAGAATAGGGTGTCCAAAACAGTTTTACATCAGCACTCTTCACAATAAGTTTAAACAGCGATTCGATTTTCTCCCCCCCCCAAAAAAAACTTTGCTCCATGTCTATCCCCTTATTGCTCACAGCCACAACCAATCCTGGCGACACCATCAATGTAACAGTGAATTCTGTTGAGGATCGCCGTCAACAATACTTGAGTGCTCTGGAGTTCTATTTGGACTCAAAAGTATTTCAGAGGGTGATTTTCGCTGAAAATTCTGGTGATGACTTAGAGTTCCTAATTCCTGTCAAAGAAAAGGCAGAGAACTTGGGGATTGAAATAGAATTATTGGAAAAGTGCGGATCTAACGAATGGCCTGCTTACGGTAAGGGTCGTGGTGAATTATCAATTATTCAACAAGCTTTTAAGCGGTCCCAGTGGTTACAAGAAAAAAATGATCGAGCCATGAAGATCACAGGCCGATATATTATAAAAAATATTGATCGGCTAACGAATAAAATTAATAGGATTTTAGCAGAGGTGGTTTGTGATTTACGAGGCAATCTCTCTANCGCTGATTCAAGACTCTTTGTAGGAAGCAAAAGATTTATTGAGGAAGATTTTTTTCCAAAATTTGAGTTGATTGATGATCGACAGGAAATCTACTTTGAACATGTGCTGGCTCAAGCNNCTCATTTNAGCATGAGTAAGGGTTTCGATTGGGAGCTATTACCAGAGTTACCAATTATTGATGGAATAAATGGTACTACTGGAGAGAAAATAAAAATATCTCTTTCTAAGATAATAAGATANCAATTAAAGAAAAAGCTAGTTAAGTACTGAGGAATTAATTTGTTTACTTGGATAGGTTATTAACATAAAGAATNATGTGNTCATATTCGCTGATTAGCTTAAAATTTTTATTCTTATCTANATTGTCCAAACAAGCTGTTAAATCTTCAATCATATATGNATTAGTTTCTTTTGCTAATAACCAATATTCTCTTCGCAANGCAAGTTGGTGAAATCGGTCTGCTTGCTGCNCTCCACATGGATAGTTAGTGGAACCAGCAATGTAATTCACTTCCTTTTGTTGAAAATGAACTCCCAGTGAATTCTGCACTGCAACACCCTNTNCAAAAAAATACTTCGCCTTTACCTCATTTAATTCNTGATGAACCTCGAAATGCTTTGATGTTGGCCAGGCGCTTTTCACTTCTTGGCCGATACTAGATGGCAACAGTANTAGTATCCCAATAATCCAAGTTAACATAATTAATTGTTGCATCCTATTTGGAATGTATTGCCAGTATTGTTGCCAGTCCCGTGTGCTCAAAATTATAATAATTGCTACTAGTAGNAGTGATGAACTAACATCATCGTAGTGATAAGANGAACTCCGCATTACCTCCCTTCCTACAAGATTAATCGCTATCGCTGGATATGCTAATATCCCAATTCTAAAATAAATGAGGGGCAAAAATCCCAAGGGNAGTAGTAACTTGAATAAATAAATAGATTTTCCGGAAACATCCCCAAAAAAATCTAGTTTTGGAGTAGTCCAAGCTTGGAGGCCATTTAAGTAGTACGGTTTAAGNCCATATGTCAGACCAAACATACTAATTACACCTAACACAATAAGTATTATTCCTATTTTTCTACTATTGCGTTGTGCCAGGATGCAATAACAACCAAATCCAACTGGCACAGCCCCCATATGCTCCTTGAGCCCTAACAAAAAGATGAGACCGAGGCTGAATTTAATCCACTCTTCTTTTAGCAGCCAAAGGAGGCAGAAAACAANAACNGGAGGAGCTAAACAGGAGGGTTGCCATTCAAACCACAGACTATTTACTGCGGGTTTGTACCAGATTAGCCAGGCTGAGCTAGTCAATAATGTGAGAATNACNGCTTTGTCAAATTGCTGATTCTGAAATTTGGAAATTTGCCAGAACCCCAAAGGGACTAGAGNATATGAAAGGATTTTTGCTAGGATGATCCATATAAAATGTGGATGNATCCAGTAGAATGGAGCGAGAATCCCTATGGAAGGAGTAAAATGATCAGCCCAGGGATGTACTTCGTAGTGGGACCACCACAAATCACCCTGAGACATATTATATATAACGTTGCTGAAAATACCTGANTCCCAGATGCCCCACTGGAAACTGAGATAGCGAAGGACAGCTCGCAAACAACAAAGCAGAAAGAATATTCCAAGAGCCCACTTCCCATATGAAAAGGCCTTATTCACTAATCTCTGCGATGGCCAAGTGACTATGAAAANGCCCNTATCTCTCCAAATACGCCACCCTGCAAAGGGCAACCAANATATCAAAGGAAGTAGATAGAGATCTCTTCCCCCAATCCCCAGAAACCAGATCAGAAAAGCTGCATTAAGGGCTAAGATAGTTCCGAGGTGATAGCTAAACTTCAATTTCGGGTTCATTTGAAAGCAGATCTATGATTTTTTCCCTCAGGAATTGAAACAGATTGGGCCAATCTTGTTGTGAAAGGGGTGCTTTAATAATGTGAAATGGCAAAAATGAAATTAATACGCCATGTGTGCTTTCATTATTTTGAGACATTGCGCTGTCAAATAGATACTACGTAAGAAATAACTAANGTCNGATAGCCATAGTCTGGGTGTNGGTGATGGAAGATTAGCCCTAGCTTCTTAGATAAAATCCATCGACNTCTGAACTGAATCGATTTTTTGAAATTTAGACTAAAGTTCTCCAGCAAGCTGTCGATAATGGGTNCATGGAACATTTTGGATTGTTCACTGTAACATTCACCCTGGAGTCAGGCCATGCGCATCAAGCATAATATTTCCTCACTTAATTCTCTGCGCCACGCAGGTAACACGATGGATCGTGTTAAGGATTCACTGCAGAAGTTAAGTTCAGGACTCAGTATCAATTCTGGCGCAGATAGCCCCGCGAATTTGATTGCCTCTGAAAGAATGAGAGGACGAATTATTGGTTTGCAGCAAGCACACGAGAACGCATCGCTCTCTGTTTCAATTGTTCAGACTGCAGAAGGNGCTTTGAACGAGATCAGTAGCATTTTGCTTCGACTGAAGCAGTTAACTGTTCACGCTGCTAACGAAGCTACNAATGACAAGCAAATGCTTGCCGCGGATCAGCAAGANATTGAACATCTGTTGAGTTCACTGGATCGAATTGCGAAAAACACGGTTTGGGGGACAAAAAACCTATTAGATGGGTCGATGGGCGTTAACGGTACAACCGTTGGTGAGAATNTNCGTTTCATTTCGGCAGAGGCCTACACTAACATGTCTCCCGAGGATGGATTTGAAATTGATATCACCCAGGTAGCGACTCGAGCTGAAAAGAAGGGGAGCATTGCGATTGATGTTGATAATATGGGAGAAGGNTTGGTGCTCTTCCTCAATGAAGGCGGTAAAAATGCTACCATCGACACCCGCTATGGGGATTTTAAAGTAGAAATTGAAAAGATCCGCAAAAATGCCATAGAAAATCCTCAAAGATTTCCCCCTGAAGATATGTCACGNGATATTCGAACTATTGTTGTCAATCGACTTCAATCTGCAATTGATGAAGCAGGATTAGCACTNCATACCTTTATGGATCCTAATGGATTACTTACAGTTCGCCATAACGATTTTGGAGACAAGGCCATTTTCTCAGTGACAAGCTCCATTGCTGGTATTGGTTCTGAAGAAGCAAACGTTGCTGCCTTCTCTAGAGCAGGGAAGAATGTTGAAGGAACGATTGCTGGCCAAATTGCGATGGGCGATGGTCAGTTCCTGACGGCAATTGATGGTACAAAAGCCAGTGGAGTCACAGTTGCGTATGAGCGAGAGATTGGCTTGAAGGAAGTGCCGGTATTAGACCAGCGNGGTGTCCAGGTCGGGACCGAATTTATTGAGGAAACNAACGAGGAAGTCGTTGGTNGTGGTCCAGAGGGATATGTTCATGTGGCTCANTTCTCAAATGAGTTTCAACTTGGTCCGAACGCTGGACAAAGTGAGCGGCTATCCTTGAAGAACGTGAAAGCAAACATGCTTGGTCAAGGAATTGAGAATAATAGCGGGTTTCAAAGTCTCACAGACATTGATGTGACCACCTCTCAAGGCGCTCAGGATTCGAANAAGGTTGTGGACTCAGCGATTGATCAAATTTCAACACTACGAGCTGACCTTGGGGCGTTCCAGAAGAACGCACTGGAAAGCAATTTGAACAGTCTCCGCATTGCTGAAGAAAATCTGACTAGTGCTGAGTCAACCATCCGCGATGCGGATGTGGCCCAGCAGATGTCACAGTTGACCGGCGATCAGATCATGCTCTCAGCTAATACNGCCATGATTGCTCAAGCCAATCAGGTGCCACGAACCGTTCTTGGATTGATCGAAAATTCATCTTTCTAAGCTGAACCTACAGGAGCCCGATAACTTTCAGGTTCCTGTCTCCTCCCTCATTATCTCCCCTCCTATCGAATCTTTGATTTCCAACAAGGAAAAACCTCCCAAGAAAATAGAAGACTCTGCTCTGGATGTGTTTCTAGATCTCTAAAAATGTTGCTTGATTCGAACAAAGTGNGATTCAGGACTGACTTGGTCAATCCCAGCTNTNTATGGCCATGTGAAGGGGTGAAAGCAGAACCTTTTAGCAGTAGAGGACCTCACTGAANCCGGAACGAAGTTTGACTACTTCATTGATNACAGATTTTTGTTTGACGATCACTGCTGTCATTAACTCTGCTAACTCTCCCATTTGTTCTGGTCCCATACCACAGCGAGTCATCTCCTGCACACCGATTCGTAGACCGGTCGGGTTGCGAGGATCCTGATCCCCAGGGAGCATATTGTAATTACTGATAATATTACTTTCTGCAAGTCGTCGAGCGATCTCCTTCCCTGATCCAAAAGAAGAAACATTGATCGCGATTTGGTGGCTCTTCGTAAATCCAAATTCTTTTGCTTCNACTGGAACTCCGGCTGTATCTATTGCAGTTCCAAGAGCTTGTGCGTTACGGATAATGTCAGCAGCATAGTTTTTCCCGTGCACCATCATTTCTCGGATTGTCATTGCCAGACCNGGGATCGTATGCAGGTGGTGGTTACTGGAAGATCCNGGCATTACACCCCGATCCACACTGCTCCACCATTTCAATTCCTCTGGTGTATTCATGTTGCCAAGAATAACTCCTCGTTGCGGTCCTGGAAAAGTCTTGTGTGTACTAGCTGTGATCAGATGTGCGCCTTCNGCAAATGGGTGCTGAAACTGTCCTCCCAGAATCAGTCCCAAAACATGAGCCGCNTCGTAAAGTACTGGAATTCCATGNGCTCGACAGACTTCTGCCACTTGATTCACTGGTTCTGGAAANAGAAACATGCTCTTGCCAAGGATCACCAACTGTGGCTTTTTCTGCTCCACCANATCCACGCAGGCNGGGCCATCTAAGTGGTATCCGTCTGGCGTTGTAGGCCAGAAAGCCATGTTGATTGAATTTTCTTTCTGTAAAGCCAGTACCTGTCCACGTATTTGAATTCGCCGGCCAAAGACNCCAATTGGATTGTGGCTGATGTGGCCTCCCACATCAATTGAGTTACAGAGAACCGTATCCCCACCTCGTAACAATGCCAGTGCAACAGCTGTATTGGCCTGGTTGCCACTGATNGGGCGAATATCTGCCTGTTGGCATCTTGCAAGGTCAATCATCTCCTTGGTTGCTAGAGCTTCTAACTCATCAATAAAACGAGTTCCCTCATAATATCGCTGATCAGCTTCTGGAGTGTTTGGGTGTCCTTCTGCGTAGCGACACATGAAGTCGTTGTCNTCAATTTGTTGGACAGCAGANGATTGGACATTCTCGCTTGCGATGAGATTGATACATCCCTGACGACGCCAGNGCTGCTGGTTTTGCACAATATCNAGGATATCTTGTGTTACAACNCTCATCAGATTTCTCCGCAGTGTATTTGGAAAGAACGGCAGGNGGGGGTAGGAAGTCAGGGTGCTTGTGGGACCAAGCACCCTGCTTAGGGTCAATCGTCTTCGTCGCGAAGCTTCTCAGCACGCTCTTTCATTACTTTCTCTTGAATGAAAGACGGGCAAGATGTGTACTTTTCAAACTCCATGGAATACTGTGCCTTGCCAGCAGTCATCGAACGGAGTTCTGTCGCATAACCAAACATTTCACTCAATGGCACTCCGGCAAGAATGACAGTTTCCTCCCCTTGCACCTCTGAACCGTAGATAACCCCTCGTCTAGAACTCAAGTCTCCAATCACAGAACCTTGNTAGTCACTTGGGGTCTCTACTTCGACCTTCATGATTGGTTCTAGGAGAATGGGCTGGGCTTTGTTGACTGCTTGCTTCATTGCTTGCCTNGAAGCAAGACGGTAGGCTAGGTCACTAGAGTCCACATCGTGGTACTTTCCGTCGGTTAGGGTGACTTTGATGTTCACCATAGGGAAGGCTGCAAGTGGCCCCTTGATCATCACATCCTGAAAGCCCTTTTCACAGGCAGGGATGTGCTCTGCGGGAATAGCACCACCGAAGATACTGTTGATGAATTCGAAGGGATCTTCGCTGTTATCAGGAAGAGGCTCAATTTTTCCGCTAACTCCAGCATACTGCCCAGAACCACCGGTCTGCTTTTTGTGCAGGTAGTCGAAGTCAGCTGCAGCCGTGATTGCTTCACGGTAGTTGACTTGAGGAGCCCCTACNATAACGTCTGCNCTGTACTCACGCTTCATCCTNTCAATGTAGATATCGAGGTGAAGCTCACCCATCCCAGAAATTATGGTTTCTCCAGATTCCTCATCTGAGGAAACTCGGAAGGTTGGATCTTCACGCATGAAGCGGGAGAGTGCCTTACTCATTCGCATGTGAGCATCATTGTCCTTACCCTTGACAGCCAGTGATATTACTGGGTCAGGGACAAAAATGGATTCACAAGCGACTCGTGTATCTCCGCCACAGAAAGTGTCTCCTGAGGCACAATCGACACCCACCATTGCAACAATATCTCCAGCCTCGGCAATGTCGATGTTTTCACGNTCATTGGAGTGCATACGCACCATGCGGCCAACACGNAGTTTTCTCCCCGTACGCGAGTTGATAACCTGATCACCCTTGCGCAGGCGGCCTTGATAAATGCGGGTGTATGTCAATTGACCAAACTGNTCTTCTGTCAGTTTGAATGNCATGGCGACAAGATCCTCATCTGGATCGCACTTCAATTCCACTTTCTCCTGCTCCTCATCACCCCCTTTGACAACGGTAGCCACATTGGCGGAAGCTTCCAGTGGGGATGGNAAGTAGGTGTTTACGGCGTCCAATAGTTTCTGCACACCACGGTTTTTGAAAGCTGAACCAAGATATACTGGTACAAATTCAAGGCTGTTAACTCCNTTCTTGATCGCAGCATGAATTGCTTCTTCTGTGATTTCTTTTTCTTCCAACAGGTCTTCCATCATCTGCTCATCAAACATCGAGACAGCTTCCAGCATTTCCTGGCGCTTTTCTTGAGCGTCATCAACNATGTCTGTGGGGATCTCTTCCTCACGCANAGTCTCACCATTGTCTCCATCAAAGAAGTAGGCCTTCATGGTGACAAGGTCCACGACACCGTCATGGTTCTCTTCNANACCAATGGGGAGTTGCATNGCAACAGCGTTCAAACCGAGGACATCGCGAATCCCCTGGATTCCTCTCNAAGGGTTTGCACCCATCCGGTCCAACTTGTTTATGAAGGCCAATCTAGGTACTTTATAGCGCTTCATCTGCCGNTCTACNGTAATGGACTGCGATTGCACTCCAGAGACTCCACACAACACAAGAATGGCACCATCCAAGACACGTAGCGANCGCTCTACTTCTACGGTAAAGTCCACGTGTCCGGGAGTGTCGATGATATTGATTTTCTTGTCTTGCCACTGCACTGTGGTGGCTGCAGAGGTGATAGTAATTCCTTTTTCGCGTTCGAGGTCCATGTGGTCCATTGTTGCGCCGGCACCACCACCACGGACTTCCTCGATTTTGTGAATTCGCCCAGCATAGAANAGAACACGCTCTGTCAGAGTCGTCTTTCCGCTGTCGATATGTGCCGAAATACCGATATTACGTGTATTCTGTAGAATTTTCTGAGATGCCGCGTCCATAACAGTTATACTGGCTCAATGAAGTATGGGAGTGGGCCATGACAGTTTTCCAACTTGGTCAGTTAGCAATCGGGAGAAAACACCAAGTATNGGCAGANGGTAGGGACCGTGATTGCAGCAGGTTGATTCAGCGGCTGGCAGGGTCACTGATGTTCACTATGCTTCAGGGAAGTGTCACGTAGCTTGAAAAAATAATAATCTANCAAANTAAATAAGCTTTCTGNTGCAAGCAAGCTTTTTGTCATCAGGANGTTAAGAACTGCGCTTCTTTCCAAAAACCAATAAAATCGNNATNAGTAAACTCCCTGCCTCAAAACTAAGCAATTNAAGGGTGAAAATATCATCAGGTTGATCTAGCAGGATCCCGATAATNCGTCCTGTAGTGATCCCTCCATAGCAGGAAAGAAGNAGCCAAAGCCCAATCTCTGACCAGTTCGCCCGACAACCTGTAACTACTAGAAAAATCCCTAAGGCGATTTCTANGCCCCCNTATACAGCCCGTAATTCAGTGAATCCGGCAGGGCTTTCGGGTATCAGACCAATCGCACTAGCCATGGTTGTGGGCTCAATCAGAAACCAAACTCCCAGACCAAAAAATACGATACCTTGTAANANTAAGTATCCCTGAGCTAGCTTGGTCAGCATTGGTGAGTTCNTTAAAAAGTGTCGCGCCGCAGGTCATCACTGAGTGATTCCCGGAATTCTGAAGCAGGTAACTTTTGCAGTTCNTCCTGAAAATCCTNAAGAAATCCAGCATAGAGTAATCCGAGTTGCCCTTCTAAACGCTGCTTCGAGCGTTGATAGGCACGTTGAAATCTTGGGAGNACTTTCGTTCGTTGTTGACGAAATTGGTCAGCGATCTCCTCTAATTCCTCAGGATCCAACAAACGCTCTTTAGCTTCAGGGACTTGCTGCAAGNAGTTCCACTCTTCCTGCTCAAGTTGTCGCCGTTGCTCCTCTAGTCGATCTTCCCAATCCTTTAACTTGCGNACAAGAATTTGTAGTTCCATTAGTTCGATAGAGTCAATAATTTCAGTTAAAAACAGTAATCAATAAGCTGATAATTATGAGTAGTAGCAGTGTAGCGTAGCGATTCAGACGGATTAGTTTTNGAATTGAGTCTGCACCAACCTCGGCAGAATCATCAGGATACCCTAGCCAGACGTTGTGTTGAAGCCTGCCATTTTTCCATTTTTCACCTACTAATCTAACACGCAGTGCACCTGCTGATGCAGCTTGTCCCCAACCAGCATTGGGCCCTGGCATATATTGATTTTGAGACAACCCAATCGACCATGCCATATNGGCATCGTAACCTGGCAGAATCCAAGCCGAAATACTTAACATGACCCAGGTCAGCCGAGCTGGCATCCAATTCATTAGATCATCCGCTCTTGCTCCGAACCAGCCAAAGCTCAGGTAACGATCATTGCGATAGCCGACCATTGAATCCATGGTGCTGATCACTTTGAAGGCAAGCATGCTTGGAATTCCTCCCAATGTCAGCCAGAATAAAGGAGACGCTACTCCATCAGATAGGTTTTCGCTGAGGCTCTCCAGGGTTGCTCGATTGCAACCTGTGAGATCGAGTTCTTTTACATCTCGCCCCACCAATTGGGCTGCTTCCTCCCGAGCTTTCATTAGATTGCTATCGGTAGTAGCTTGCCAAACACGTAACCCATGTATCTCCAGATCTCGTAAGGCTAGTAGACTGTAGCCTAGAAAAAGATCNANACCCCAACCAAAGATAGGATGTAGATCGTTTAAGAATCNTTGCAAAATGAAGTAACACCCGAGTACGATCCCTAAAAGTAGCAANCCGAGCAGGATGCCTCCTACGTAACCGTTCCAGCCTCTGNCATACAGCCATNTCTCTAAGAAGCTCAGCAAAGAGCCAATCAGCCGAATTGGATGAAATCGATAAACGGGATCACCAAACCAAAGATCCAAAAGGAAGATCGACCAAATNAATAGTAGAGGACTCCCCCAACTGGTTAGGGTGAGTTCAGCAAAGCCCATCAAATATCCTCGACAAGTTACAGTTACTCTCAATCAGATTAACCAATCGATCCAACTCTCGCAAATTTTCCTGTGCATGATCNGGAATGGGTTGAATTTGCTTTTCAGTAAGCCTTAGCAATCGATTTGCTACCTCCCCTTTATCAAAGATTCCGTGCAGATAAGTTCCAAGAATTTTCTGCTTTTNATCCCAGANACACAATCCAGATGGCTCCACCAAATCCATCCATTTTGCTTCCTGTAGTTGGGATCTTCCTGCATGAATTTCGTAGCCACTCACTTGAAATTCTTTGAGAATACCCAGACCCTTGTATTCAGTGCGCTGCAGAATTTTTGTAGCTGCCATCTCAGTTCGTAAAGGCAGAATACCCAGACCAGATGCACCATCGATTGCGCCTTCAATGCCTGCAGGATCAGTAATCCANTCTCCCANCATCTGGAAACCACCACAGATTCCCACCAGCAGAAAGCTTCCCAAATGATGCCGAATCCAGCTTTCCCATCCCCTTTCTCGGAGGATTTGCAGATCGGATAATGTGCCCTTGCTGCCTGGTAGAATCAACACATCCGGTAGTCGGCTATTCGTAGGCTGCTCGACGTATTCCAGAGAAATGTCTGGTTGGCGTTGTAGAGGAGNAAAGTCTGTAAAATTAGAGAGTTGTGGNAAGTGGACAACATGAATTCGCAGGGATGCGTTTTCACGTGGAGTTGAGCGAATCTGCTGGGAATCCTCCTCGTCAAGTTGGAAGGAGTCGTAGGGAATGGTACCTAGCACTGGTAGCGGAACCTTTTCCTCAAAGAGACGGATGCCTGGTTCGAGTAAAGTGTAATCCCCCCGAAACTTGTTAATCAGGCAACCATAAAGCAGGGGACGGTATTTGTCCTGGATAAGGTCATAAGTCCCCTTGAGCCAAGCGAAGACTCCTCCNTGGTCAATGTCGCCTACCAGCAAGACCCGGGCGTTGGCATGGTGAGCCATCCGCATGTTTGAAAGGTCAGTCTGCTGAAGGTTGATCTCGGCAGGACTGCCGGCTCCTTCCAAAATCAGCAACTCGAAATCGTGGGACAGTTCATCATAAACCTTCCGGACAATCGTGAAGTTTTCTTCTGCCAGTCGGTAGTAGTCCCGGTAGGCATAGCTCCCAATAGCTNTACCCAATCGTATGAGCTGAGATCGTCCCTGTCCCTGGGGTTTGAGCAAGATCGGATTCATCCGCACATCCGGTTCTAATCCAGCAGCTTGAGCTTGCAGAATCTGGGCACGTCCCATCTCTTCTCCAGAGTGAGTGACGCCTGAATTCAGTGCCATATTCTGTGCTTTGAAGGGAGCTACTCGAACACCGCGTCTTGCGAGTAGACGACAGAGGCCGGCACAGAGAAGGCTTTTGCCGACTCCAGAACCTGTTCCTTGGAGCATCAATGCTTTTGCCAAGACTCAGTACTCCAATTGCTTCNGGACGGAGAGAAATTGCTGAAGTCCCTCATGATGCCAAANAGCAAAATGTAGATGGTTATTAGTCAAGCCGNAGTCATGCTCACNCCAACGCATCGTGAGATCTATTGCAGAGTGTTGTTTCCTCANANTAGCGAATAACTCTGAANTGACCTGTAAAAGATTACAGGGAGCGTTGTCAGGAATGATCTTGAGGTGAGAGTGNCACTGCAATTGAGATAGGATTTCATGACGGAAGTTAGCGAGTTCCTCGCGCTGGAAGGTTGGTTCCTGATGAACGAGCTCCAAGCTGGTTTGCTGGGTCCACCCAGGAACTAAGGTAGGTGAAAATCTTCGTGCAANAAAGCTGTGTAGATCAAGATTACCTGCGGCAAAATAATTTGNACCCAGGCCAANCCAGCNNTGGGACTNAGTTNCTGTTCTCAACACGATCAGATTGGGACGAATTGTGGGGACCAAGCTGTTAGATAAATCTAGATCTACAAAAGCAAGATCTGATGCATCAATCATTAAGCAGGTTTATAGATGATCATCTATGAGTGACAACAAGGTTTTTCTTGGAAAACCCTGAATGGTTGGGATGTGTGGATTATCCAACATCACCAAAGCCGAAGAAGATAACTCATTTTTGAGTTGGCCTTCATTGAATTGACAATCCTCTTCCTGCTTTAGACCAAAGTGTATTTGACGCAATCGGCATAAGGTATTTACAAGTTTACAGGCAGAGGAACAAGGTTAGGGCATCAAAACAGTAGTATGCCTGAAGTACTCAGCTATGGCCCGGTACGCTTCGGAGGTGTTGGGCAATAACTATCTGTTGCCAGTGGATTCTCCA
>NYVT01000024.1:0-27924 GCA_002684675.1 Deltaproteobacteria bacterium | reverse complement strand
GTTTGCATGTTCACAAAACTAAAATTTAAGAATAGTAAAAAGTTGTATAAATGTTAGAGATTCATTTAATATATAAAAATGGTTAAAAAGGAAGTAAATCTAAAAGATAGGTGTTTAATGGAAAATGTAAAAATTCGATAAAAGGAAGTAAAAGCAATTACAATAAAAGTAAGAGAAGCATATCGTAGCTAAAAAGAAATAAAAAAAGAAAAGAAAACAGATTTTATAACACTACAATAATAAGGATTTATCGTTAATTAAATATTTTTTTGCTCTATCTTGAAGAGAAAAGAGGGATTTGGCATCTTCATGATATTTAGGTATAGGAAAAGATTTCATGGTAAATCTCGCATTCATTTGCTCATCGCCTCTAACAATTTTTGCGTATTTCTCGGGAGATGATTCTCTACTATTAATTAAAATGGGAAAAGCGTCTGCTGCACGGTAGCTTGAAATAAGAGTTCTTCTTTGAAAGTTAGATGTATTCATATTAGAAGCGTGTGGAACCATACAATGCATAAAAATAGCAGTCCCACTTTTCCCTTCGAGATTCATAGCCTTGGTTGTGTCAAATTTTTCCGTAATCATGCCTTGGAAAAAACCATTCGTAGTATGATTCAACAACTTTTTTGTGTGATATTTTGGGATTACCTTCAAACACCCATTATTTTTAGTTGCATCATCAATATAAAGTAAAATTGCAAGTGAATCTTTATTTGTAAGTGGATAATAAGCTAAGTCTTGATGCCATTCAACCACAGCGCCTACAGAGGAAGCCTTCATATTAAGTTTGCTGTAATGAAAAAAAATATTTTTACCTAAAAGACATTCGGCATGATCCAATACTAAAGAAGAAGAAGCATATTCTTCAAAAAGTGGGTAATGAGTACAAGGTTCATAGAGACGACGTACTTTTCTACCAGTAATTTTTTGATGCGGCTCCATCTCCATTTTAGTCTTATCATGATTCCCCAATGAAGATTCACCAATAATAGAATCAATTTCTTTCTTAAATTTACTTATTATCGAGTGATTAATGAAATTAGACTTTACAATAAAACCATTCAAAAAATATTCGTTAATCTCTTTTTTTGAAAACATGAATATATCCCCAATAAGATTACATCTGCCCTGAAGTACCAAACATAATAATACAAATGACTGCAAAAAGAATTATACTGGTAAAGGCAGTTCGATAATCATTTTTATTCATATTAATTTATCTTATATGCCATTTTTCATCTAGTGGTATTGCGCCAACTAACTCTCCATATCCATTTCCAGTGGTACCAGAAGGGGAAGGACCAAAATAGCGGGAATCTCTTGGATCAGAAAATGGTTGATATCTTACATCACAAGAGAGTCGGGTTTGACCTTCACAGTTAACATTATCAAATGAACCATGAAGAATTTTCATATTAAAAACAACAATATCTCCAACCGACATATTTTGTGTTAAAATCTTACAGGATAGCATATCTGCAATATCAATAGGATTTTGATCCCAAGAAGCCTTACGTTTTTTATCCTTAGCCACATCAAAATTCTTTAGATCCTCTATAATTTTTTCATTTTTATGACTATTTTCTAAAAGAAAAATAGGGCCCATTTCAAGTGGTGTTTCACCAAGTGAAATCCAGACTGTAATTACGTTTGGAGTTTTCCTTGTAAAAAACCCTGAATCACTATGAGTTAGTGTTTTTCTACCAACATTATAGATTCTTAAAAAGAGGTAGTCCTGAGCAATAGATTTACAATTAAGAATTCTATCACAAAGTTCATGTAGTGACCTTGAATGAGTTAATCTTCTTAAAAGCCAATCTTCAGAAATATTTCTCCAAAATTTACCTAAATCTTCAATTTTTTCTCTGCGATTACTAAATCCAGTATAGATAAACTTATCTGCTACCTCTTTTACTTCATCAACTTCTATTAAGTAAGAAAATATCCTAGATCGTAAAGCCTTAATTGATTCAGTGTCAAAGAACTGACGAAAATATAAATATCCATTTTCAGAGAACAATTTTCTCAGAGTATGGTCTTCGTAATCAAGTTGACTTTCAACCAGAGTGTCCAGCATCTCAGGTTTAGGTTGTCTTCCAAAAAGCCTTGCTTTTTCATTGGATAAAGTTTTCATTTTTTTATTATATATTGGATGTCAACCAAGGTCCAATCTCGGGGAAACTTAATACTAAAATAAGTCCAATAAGCTGTAGTCCTAAGAATGGCCACATGGCATTAAATATTTGATTAAGTGTAATTTCTTTTGGTGCAACAGTTTTCAAGTAGAAGCACGCAGGTCCAAAAGGTGGACTAAGATATGACAATTGCATATTCAGTGTGAACAATATACCAAACCAGATCGGGTTATATCCAATATCAATTACAACAGGTACAAAGATTGGCATGGTTAGTAGACAGATACCGATCCAATCCATAAATATTCCCATTACTATCAAAATTCCCATCATAATCAATACAATGAAAATTGGGTCATAGGGCAAACCTGTTAGCATTGTGTGCATGTAGGCAGTCCCGCCCATGATGTTATAAATACCTACTAAAGCATTTGCTCCAAATGTAAGCCATATGAGCCTTCAGTTCCTAGGCGTTCTGAAACAGTCGCTCAATGGTACGAATCTCTCCAGAGCCTTCTGAGTCGGGTAGTTGCCAGAACAGTTAGGAAGCAAAAGGCACCTGACCACGTAGTTTGCCACAGAGCAGCCGGTGCAGAGGCTGGTTTAGGAATTAAAATCAGCGGTTCGGGCAAGCAACTCTAGGGCAGTTTGTGATTGTTACAGAGGCTGGAGGTCGGATTGCAAATCTTAAAGCGCAGGGCTTCCAACTCAAAGAGATCATGTCCGACCAAGTATGATTTCAATCCTCGGAAAGCGGCTTCTGCAAACTCACCACCTCCCAACATCTCACCCAGGCCGGCAAGTTCCCCGTCTGTATCAACTTCCACAATGGTTCGTACAAATTTGCCCCAGTGGACTCCATTCGCGTGACGCAAAGGAACTTCTAGAGGAATCGCCACAGTCGTGGCGCGGATGTCAGTGATTTTCAATTTTAGGAATCAGCAGCTTGGATTCTTTCAATACCTATTTCTGGTCAATATCAGAGCAAGGCTGATTGGACACCTTGGTGTCGGGAGGCTGTCAAATGGAATTCTAGACATTTGATCTGGAATGAGCGGCGCTTCATGCTGTTTTTGCTCGGACTAGGTCCTTGTAGAGTTGGCGAATCTTCGCGATCACTGGCCACTGACCGGGGTTGCCAATCGTACGGCCATCGATTGACTCCACGGGAGTTTGTGCGCCAAATGTCCCGGTTAGGAAGGCTTCTTCCGCTCCATAAGTTTCCATCAGAGAGAAGTTGCGAACATGAATGGGAATCTGGTGAGCCCGACAGAGATCGATCACTTTTTGACGAGTGACGCCGTTCATGCAGTAATCCCCCGTTGAAGTCCATACCTGCCCCTTGCGGACAATGAAGAAGTTGCATGAATTGGTGGTGTTGACAAAGCCATGTGGGTCCAGCATCAGAGCTTCGTCAGCACCGGCTTTCTGCGCATGAATGCAGGCTAGAATACAGTTGAGCTTGGAGTGAGAGTTGAGCTTCGGATCCTGAGTAACGGGTAAGCCTCGATAGATCGGGACGGTGTGGAGCGTGATGCCTTTGTGATAGATGTCTTCCGGCACCTTCGAGTGTTCCATGATGATTGCTATCGTTAAACCCCGCTGGGAGAGCCTTGGATCCTGAAACGGTTTGCTCTTCAAGCCTCGGGTAATCATCAGGCGAGCGTGTACATCCTGTGTCATCTGGTTGGCCGTAGCAGTCTGATCCAGCGCTTCAATCATCTGCTCACGAGTCAGCGGAATATCCATGTCCACCAAACGAGCGGATTCATACAAGCGATCCATGTGATCCTCGACAAAGGCCCATTTGCTGTTGTAGAGTCGGATTCCTTCCCAGATGCCATCCCCCAGCATGAAGCCCGCATCGTAGACCGAAACCAGGGCCTGTTCTCGCGGGACGATCTGACCATTTAGATAGACCTTGAGCGATTGATTCCGTTCATCCGATTCTGACTCGTGGGTGGAGCGGTGTTCTGGTGCAGTACTCATTGGGAATTCTTAGGGGCAGGAAGTTGAAAGCGGGAGTGTCCGCGTAGAAATTCAATGGTTCTTGGTTGCTGAGGTTCGACGAGTACATCGTAGGCGCTGCCTTCTTCAAGAACCACCCCGTTGTGCATGAACAGTACTCGCTGTGCAGCGCTGTAAGCAAAACCAAGCTCATGGGTCACCAACACACAGGTCAATCCTTCTTCCATCAGCTTGAGGATCACGTCCAGCACCTCTCCCACCAACTCTGGATCCAGAGCCGAGGTCGCTTCATCAAACAGCATGATCTCCGGTTCCATCGCCAGAGCTCGAGCAATGGCAACTCGCTGTTGCTGGCCTCCCGATAATTCTGAAGGGTAAGCATTACGTTTTTCAGGAATGCCTACTTTCTCAAGATATGAGATTGCGCGGCTTTCATATTCTGATTTGGGTAACTTCAGTACGGTCCGAGGTCCTTCCATCACATTCTGCAATACCGTCATGTGGGGAAAAAGGTTGAAGTGCTGGAACACCATGCCAATCTTTGCACGGATTGGAATCAGGTCTCTTTCCTGATACAGCACTTGCCCGTTCTGTCGACTACCAATCAGTTCACCTCTTAGGCGGACCTCCCCAGAACTGGGAATCTCCAAGAAATTCAAGCAGCGCAGCAATGTAGACTTGCCAGAACCCGAAGCTCCAATGATAGCTAGGCTTTCACCTTTGTTGATTTGCAGATCAATCCCTTGAAGCACCTGATTCTCAACAAACTGCTTCTTCAAATTTCGACAGGACAGGATCTCTAGACTCATTTTACTTACGGAATCGATTTTCAAGGTGATAGACTAGGAACGCAAATGGAGAGATCACCAAAAAGAAGAGAAGCGCAACAACCGTATACGATTCAATGGGATTGAAGTGATAGGTGGAGATGGTCTTTGCCTGGTGCATCAACTCTCCAAAGGCGATCACCGATGCCAACGAGGTCATCTTCATCAACTCTACAACTCGATTCATGAAAGCCGGAATCATCCGCACCACTGCTTGAGGTAGAATAATTCGCCAGACTTGCTCACGATAAGTCATCCCCAAGGCTTTACCAGCTTCCCACTGACCTCGATGAATGGACTGAATTCCCCCTCGGAAGATTTCTGCACAGAAGGCTGTGGTGTTCAAACCCAATCCCAGTGCTGCNGCAGCAAATGCATCAATGTCAAATGGTGAGATGATCGGGAAAGCAAAGTAGAACCACATGATCTGGACGAGTGCTGGGGTATTGCGAAAGACTTCCACAAAGACACCCGCTGGAAAGTTGACCCAACTGCTACGAGAATAACGCCCCAATCCAACAAAAAAGCCAAAAAACAGTCCNGTTATCAGAGTCAGTAGACCCAGCTTCAACGTATTGAACAAACCCTGTGATAGCAGTGACCAACTGGCAAATACGGTCTGGAAGTCCCAAACATGCTCCATCAGTGTACCGTACCTTCACCAGTCTTGCCCAGCTGACGCTCAATGCGCTTAACCAGCAGAGAGGTGGGGAATAAAACAATNAAATAGAGTCCAGCNGCCACCGTGAAAACCTCTAATGGTCGATAAGTTGACTGAGCAATGTTNTTAGCCTGATAGAGGAGATCCGCATANGAGACCGTGGCAACCAGCGTCGTGGTCTTCATCAATTCAATCACACGTTCCAAAAACGCAGGGATCATACGTTTGACTGCCTGGGGGAGAATGATCCTTCGCATCGACTCCAGATAGCTCATTCCNATAGCCCGAGCTGCTTCCCACTGTCCACGTTCAATGGAAACAATTCCACCACGGAACACCTCAGCAAAAAAAGCAGAGGATTGAATCGAGAAGGTCACCAAAGAGGCGCGAAAAGGATCCATCTCAATACCTGAGAGCATCGGCAAAGCAAAGAAAAACCAAAACAATTGAACNATCGGTGGTGTGGTTCGAAAGAACTCAATCAATACACCCACAGAGACTCTGAGCCACTTATACGTGCTCAACCGAAGAATTGCTGCAAGCAGACCNAGTGGAATCCCAAATAGAAGTGCCCCACCAGTGATCTTTAATGTGTTCAGCAGACCCGCTAGTAGCAGATCTAACTGGTTGAAAACCACTCCAAATTCCCAAACATAGCCCATCAACANCACCTAAGATCAACAGATAAAGCTTCCCAAGACTGTNCTCACTTTAGAAAGTGAATNTCGCACAGCANAGAGCAGATCACAACCAGAAAGCCTCGACAAGACATGCCACTTTTACTAGAAAAAGTCTCTGCAAGNAGCAGCATACTCAATCTCATTAAGTCTAAATTATCNATAATTTAATTAATAATATGAGGAGAGCATATTCGTTCAGAAAGAAAAAAAACAACTTGAGCTTTGGTCTCACAAAAATGATATTGCTGGCATTTTCTAATTTGGTTTTACCAAAAANTAATTTTGGTAATTCAAAANTGAANGGAAAATCAAAAGTTTTCGAAGATAAACACTAAGATTTGTGTTGATCGGTCGGTACATGTCAAACGNAAATTAANGACTTTAGGGAGAATGGAATCAGAAAGAACGTCNGAGGTCGTAGCAGATTCACTGATTAAAGAAATCAAGGGCAACTATCTCGAAATTGGTGCAACTCTCCCAACAGAACGGGAACTTTGTGATCGGTTTGGCGCATCTCGTCCTACCATTCGGGAGGCGCTACGCATCATGGAATTCAAGGGATTCCTGCGACAGGCTTCCAATAAACGCCCTGTCGCTGAAAAACCGACTATTCAGAAAATTCTGAAGTACACCGCCGAAAACTTGAAAGAAATTCTTGATGATACCGAGAGCCAAGCCTATCTGGANCAAATGCGTCAATTCATCGAAGTTGGGGCGCTNCGAACTGTCATTGANAGTTCCTCCGAGGTGAACNTGGCTCGCATTCACAAGGCNCTGATCGAGTGCCATCATGCGATTGGTGACCAGAANACTTTTGCAGAAGCAGATGTTGCTTTTCACCGAGCAATTGTCAAAGTAGTTGATAATCCNATTATGCTGAATCTACACGATATGTTCATCCGAAAATTGNTGTCCAGCCGACCACCCGTCAGCAACCAGAAAAAACACGACACAATGGTTTATCAGGAGCACAAAAACATTTATGAAGCGATCCTCAGAAAGGATGCCGAAATCGCAATGGNCATTATGAACCAGCATCTCCAACGGTCTTACAAGATTCGGCTTCAAGTTCCGTCGGCTGAATAAAGATAACNGCTATGTCTAAAGAGCAAATCGAGGCGTTCCNAGCAGACGGGTATCTTCACTTACCTCGCTACTTGGATGAATCAGCANTAGAAGNTATCAAGCAAACGCTCAAGAAGGTGATGGATAAGATCAATGCCTTTCCTGAAGAAGAAGTCTATTACGAGGATAAGGCAGACCCAACATCACTGAAGCAAATCCAACATCTGGAGAACAAGGAAGANTTTTTTCAGCAGTTGATCTCTACAGGAACGGTCTATGAGCTAGCCAAAGAGCTTCTTCAAGAAGAGCCGATACCAAAAAANATTCAGTATTTCAACAAACCACCGAAANGCAGNTCAGCCACTCCNGCACANCANGATGGCTTTTATTTCATGCTCAATCCATGTCGGGCGCTAACAATGTGGCTGGCACTGGAAGAGGTAGATGAATCAAACGGCTGTATCAGCTATGTAAANGCTTCTCACAAGCTTGGATTGAGAAAGCATCAACGTACTAAAACTCTGGGATTCAGCCAAGGAATCACTGACTTTCCCCATCCTGANGATCAAGCCCAACTGATGAAAACCAAAGCTCAACCTGGAGACCTGTTAGTNCATGATGCTATGACAATTCACTTAGCAGATGAAAATCAGTCCTCGCGTACTAGGGAAGCAATCGGGTTCATTTACTATGCAGCNAGTGCNAAAGTNGATGAGGNAGTNCATGNTGCCTATCAACAACAACTCGCCAATGATCTCCGCAAAGAAAACAAGATCTGAGATTCTTCCAATGACTCTAAAGATCAATCATCCATCATTCTCTTGGAAAGAGCCATTATGAGAAAAAGNAAAACTCTNGCGAAATGGAAGAATCAACAACCTGCCAAATTTTGTGCGCTGCAGCACTATNTGCCTTCATTNNTNAAACATGCTGCCGCTTTTGGCTATGACTGCATCTGGCTGGATCTGGAGCACCGAGCTTTTGATGACCGAGAGGTGCAGTCGCTACTAACGATGAGCCACCTNCACGATATTGATGTGATGGTGCGACCCAGCACGCTGGAGAAAAGTAAGCTGTACCGCTATTTGGAGGATGGAGCGGCAGGGCTGATGATTCCCCTCGTTTCTGACGCAGAAAAAGCGCAAAATCTGGTCAATGCTGTGAAATTTCCCCCACTGGGTGATCGTGGTATTGACGGAGCCGGCTTGGACTGCGGATTCATGGTAGATTTTCAGGAACAAGAANATTTCGANTATACNAATCTGGTCAACCAGGAGACTTTTTTGGTGGTTCAGATTGAGACTCCANCNGCAGTCGAAAACATCGAGGANATCGCNTCTGTCANNGGCGTAGATGCTCTCTTCATTGGTATTGGGGATCTGGGTCTACGCTATAAACACGTGGAAAACCCGAACACNTTGGACGAAGTTGATGTTATTATAAGTCAGGCAGCAAAAAAATATGGTATCCACTGGGGGCGNCCTATCCGTAACGAGGATGACGCCAAAAGAGCTTTGGAGTTGGGTTGCCAGATCTTTCCATTTGCTGGAGATTTTGGACTGATTATGGATGGACTGNGTGATCGAGCAAAGCAACTTGGTCAAATTTTTGGCGAGTAGCTTAATTCCAGATAGAATATTTCTAACAGCATCCCTACTCAAAATATGNCTCTAACATCAAATAATTAAACAGAATCACGTTGTGCTAAGCAAAATGACCCAGTTCGTTATTGGTACAGCTCAGTTTGGTATGAACTACGGTATTGCCAATTCNACAGGTCAACCAAGTGAGAAAACGATCAGAGAAATCNTCGAGTGTGCAACAACAAATGAAATTCTCTACTACGATACAGCAATTTCTTATGGGAGTAGTGAANNAGTTTTAGGAAAGATTTTTTTTGATTTGGGAATTCACCAGCAAGTGAAGGTTTTTACAAAGATTCCAAAACGAATAAAAGCTGATCTACAAGAGTCAATTNATGATTCTGCAAAAAAATCAATCAACAGACTAAAAACAGATCAATTATTCGGTCTTTTACTACACAGTGAATCAGATTACTTATACTTAGAAGAATTGAGAAAAATCAAAGAAGCAGGCCTTTGCAGGCACATTGGATTATCTACTGGACATGATCCTTCNTTCAATAGTGATGTTCTGAAAAAACAGAATTTAGAGTTGCTTCAAGTACCAGCCAGTTTGCTGGATCGCAGAAACCTTGTTCCAACTATTCTGGATAACGCTGCAGAGAAGCAGATCATTGTTCGAAGCGTCTACCTNCAGGGACTATTTTCGATTATGCCGCAGGTTCTCTCTGTGTTTCATAGGCCATTGAGNCCCTTGCTCGAGCAGCTTCATCAAATCGCTCAAAATTTNAGAATGAGCATTCATGAGTTAGCTTTACGNTATATTCTATCTTACTCNCCAAGCTATGTTGTTCTTGGCGCAGAATCACTCATGCAGTTTCAGAATAATTTANCCTGGTTCAAGCGAGGCCCTTTAGACGGAAATATACTAAAAAAAATCAATACANTCTCCTACGATCTAGATTTTCAGTTGATCACTCCACATCTGTGGCCCAAGTAAAGATACTATGAGTTCGGATATTTCACAAATTAGACAATCATTTCAAGAGAATGGCTATGTTATCGTGCCAAGTTTTTTGGACAACGATGAGTTGAACATAGTGTATGAGAGGCTAACAAAGTTGATTTTAGCCACTCACAAGAAGCAAAACTACGAGCATGCTTTCTATGCTGATAAGCAGGACAAGAATTCTTTGAAGCAACTCCATCGGATTGAAGAAGATGACTTTTTCAAAAGCTATTTGACGAGTTCAAAGTGGAGTTCTTTAGCNAGTACTTTACTTGACGAGAGAGTCAANTCTGCCTTGGCTATAGAGTGGTTTAACAAACCACCTAATTATTTCCACGAGACACCGCCGCACCAGGATAACTTTTACTTTTGTTTTGAGCCTCCTCAAGCACTAACAATCTGGTTAGCATTGGATCATGCGGACCACCAGACCGGATGCTTGCACTTCATTCCAGGNTCTCATTTACAGGGTATGCGGCCTCATCGACTCTCCAACAATTTAGGCTTTTCCCAAACGATTGTGGATTTCACAGAGGAAGATCAGGGAACTGGAGTTGCCGTCACTGCAAACCCNGGGGATGCCGTTATTCATCATGCGGAAACGGTTCATTGGGCAGGCAGCAATCAAACCACCGATCGGCACCGAGCTGCTTTAGCGATGGTATTTAAATCAAGCACCTGCCGGCGTAATCNGCAAAGATTTGAAACCTACCAGCAAAGTGCAAAACCATTCATTCAACAAGAACTTTGTTTGGAAGAGNTTACTGAATGATTANTGCCCAANGCGAATACAAAACCGTCCAACAATTGTTCGATCTCACCGATACNGTGAGCTTNGTCACCGGTGCCTGTGGCCACTTGGGGAAAGCCCTTGCACAGGGCTTGGCNGAGGCAGGTTCGAGTGTGGTGGTCAGTAGTCGTGAAGAGGATAAAGCTGTTCAATTTGCTCAGCAATTGCCAAGACCAGTGCAGCAAACTCACTTGGGAATTCAATTAGATCAACTGGACGAGACTTCTCGTCAAGCTGCAGTTCAAAGAGTTCAAGCAGAACATGGAAAGATTGATACGTTGGTCAACAACGGTCACTTTCCACTTTCTGCGGACTTGAATTCAGTCACAGAAGAAGAGTTCANGGTTCAATTGTCCAACGCCTCTGCTTACTTTTTTCTCGCAAGGGCNGTCCATGATTTGGCAGTTGCTCAACAACGGCAGGCATCCATCATCATGCTAGGTTCCATGTACGGTTCCGTGGGGTCNTATCCCNNTGCGTANGAGGGTGTTTCTCCGGCTAGNCCCGTAGCCTATCACACNTTGAAAGGGGGCATTTTGCAAATGACACGGCACTTAGCAGTCTATTGGGCTTCTAAAGGAGTTCGGGTCAACAGCCTGAGCCCTGGCCCATTTCCGGCTACCAGTGCTCCGAGGGGAATGGTACAGCGCCTTGAACAGAAAAGCCCGATGAAACGCATGGGTAAACCAGATGAATTGAAAGGAGCTGTTGTATTTCTGGCTAGTCAAGCTAGTAGCTACATGACCGGACAAAATCTTATCATCGACGGGGGCTGGACGGCATGGTAGCACTTTCTACAGCACAGCATCAGCTCTTGGATCCGAGCCAGCATGTAGTTACTGCCACAGACCAGCAGGTTGTGCAGACGCTCTCCGATTTTTTGCCGAATCGCATCATTGATATCCACACGCACTTATACAGCCTGACTGATGCACAAAAAACACCCACAACCGTTGAANCAGATGGGATNATGCTGCGCTCAACCATGAGCCATTGGCTGGAGCACCGAGTACAGCATTACCTGTCCTTTCCATTTCCACTGAAAGACCTGCCTTTTGCTGCAGCTAATGAACACATTCATCAGGAATTGCACAAGCACGATTTTGTTCATGGATTGATGATTATTAGACCAACTGATGATCCGGATCAAGTATGCGAAACCGTCCAGCAACNTTCCTTCTGTGGCTTCAAGTGCTACNACCACTACGCCTCTCGCAGTGACACCCTTGAGGCAGACATCGAAGAATTCTTACCTGACTGGGCCTGGGAAATCGCTGATCAGCAGAATCTGATCATCATGCTGCATCTAGTGAAAGCGCAGGCGCTGAGTGATCCAAACAACCTGAGCTACTTACGCGATCGGCTGCCCCGCTTCAAGAACGCCAAATTGGTTCTGGCTCACTGTGCCCGGGGATTTGCTGCTAGGAACACGATAGAAGGACTGAATGCGGTACGGCAGTTTGAAAACGTCTTTTTTGATAGCTCTGCGGTCTGTGAACCAACTTCTATGGAAGCGATCATTCGTGCAACAGGAATCACTCGGCTGATGTACGGCTCGGATTATCCTGTTTCCCAAATGCGAGGAAAAGCTATCAGCCTCGCCAATGGCTTCAAGTGGTTGAACCAAAGTTCGTCGAATGGTCAGGATTCTTCTTTTGGAGAATTCACACTGGTGGGTATTGAGTCCTTGCTAGCGCTGCAGGTTGCAGCACAGCTATGCTCGCTGAAAGCCTCCGATCTGGAATATATCTTTTACAAGAATGCCTCCCACCTGCTAGGTTTAGGCCCATCCTATGAGAGCACNCACAACCTAGAGCAGTACGAATTGGCAAAAACCATGATCCCTGGCGGCACTCAGCTACTCAGCAAGAAACCTGAACTAATGGCGCCCAGTTACTGGCCTGCCTACTACACTCAGGCCACTGGTTGTGAAATCGTCGATGATAGTGGCAACCGCTTTCTCGACATGGCTTCCAATGCGGTACTCTCNTGCCTACTTGGATATAGTGATCCTGATGTGAACAAAGCTGTGCTACGCCGGGTCCAATTAGGTTCCATGTCTTCCTTGTCCAATTATGATGAAGTTAGATTGGCAGAGCGCCTTGTGGAGATTCATCCTTGGGCTCAAATGGTTCGCTATGCTCGAACCGGTGGGGAAGCAATGACAATGGCCGTACGGATTGCCCGGGCTGTCACAGGTCGAGACAAGGTCGCGATTTGTGGCTACCACGGTTGGCATGACTGGTATCTAGCCGTCAATTTAGAGGATGGCCCGAATGGCTTACAGGAGCACCTGCTACCAGGATTAGACCCACTGGGAGTCCCTGCTGGACTGAAAGGCACAGCGCTACCATTTCGTTATAACCAGCTAGCTGAACTGGAAGAAATCTTTGCTCATCACCAATTAGCTGCNGTTGTGATGGAAACGACTCGCGGAGTTGAACCTGAAAACCAATTCCTGAAAAAAGTCCGTCAGTTAGCCACAAAACACGGAACGAAGTTGATTTTTGACGAGATTTCGATCGGTTGGCGGCTTTGCTTGGGAGGATCTCATCTGAAATATCNGGTGACACCTGATCTTGCGGTATTCGCCAAGGCCTTGAGCAATGGCTATCCCATGGGTGCAGTGATTGGACAAACCTCTGAGATGAAATTTTTTGAGCGGACCTTTATCTCCAGCGCCTATTGGTCTGAATCAATTGGGCCGGCTGCCGCACTGGCTGCTGTGGAAAAGATGATGAGCTTGGATGTACCAGCACACCTGCATCGGATTGGTGGGAGCTTCATGAAACGCTGGTTGGAGTTAGGACAGTCCTGCCAGTTGCCAACTTTTGTAAAGGGACGCCCNGAGTTGGTACAGCTTGGCTTTGAGCATGAACAGGCCAACCGCATCATGACCCTGTTCACTCGCTTGATGCTAGAGCGGGGGATCATGGCTGGATCCAGTTTCAATCCTACATTTGCCCATCAAGATCGACACCTGGATCAATATTTTGAGAAAGCAACAACTTGCTTCGACCAAATCAATCAGCAGTTGGAGTCAGGAANGTTTAATGACCNGAAAGCTTTCGAAACCAAGCACACAGGTTTTGCCCGACTGGTTAATTGATAAACATCCAATCAACAATGCAACGAAAAGGAGTTGCCTATGAAGCATTGATTTTTTGATGATTTTTTTTCTGTTAATTTTCAAGCGAGGTAACNGATGAAAATCCGATTTCTTCTACCGCTCGTCGTCACGCTCTGCTTTACTACTCAGCTATTGGCGATGCCGAAGAACAGCAATCCACTCTCAGACTCACGAGTCCGCCAAGCGATTGCCTATGCAATTGACATGGACACCATTCAAGAGACCTTGCTCGAAGGCAAGGCTATTGTTGCAGACAGTCACATCCCGAACGGTCCCTTTAAAAAGCCTGGTCTACCCAAGTATTCCTATGATCCAGACAAGGCTCGCCAGTTGCTGAAAGAAGCCAACTGGAATTCCAGCCAGGAACTNGACATGGTCTACTACTACAGTGATCAGTTGACGGTCGACTTGATGACTGCTATTCAAGCCTACCTAAGTGATGTCGGNGTCAAGATGAATTTCCGCAAACTTGAAGGAGACGTTGGTGCCCAGCTTTGGACCGCTCCGACAGATCCCCAAAACGGTCCCTCTTTCGTGAAATGGGATCTAGCTTATGGAGCTCATGGTCCGCTGGCCCTGCAAGAGTACTTCAGCCGCTACAAAACTGGTGACATTTCCATCTCACCAGCAGATGCCAAGGTAGACAGTATGATCGATGTACTGACCAGTACCGCAGACATTGCTGATCAAAAGAANATCTTCTTCGAGATGGAAGATTACATGCAAAAAGAACTCTTCACATTGCCTCTCTACTACCAGCAGGCTTTCATCTATNAGAGCAACAAGTTGAACCGNAACGGTGGAATCTATGGCAATCCACAGTACAACTACGATTGGGATGTCACCAAGTGGACCGTAGCGCCTGACGCCAACGGCAAGATGGTGATGAACACCAACACTGGCCCAATGGAATTTTTTGAGCATCCCTGGTTCAACCCTGGTCTGTTCATCACGAACAAGGTCTTGTTTGATCGGTTGATCAGCTGCGACGGTGGCTTGGCACCGACTCGACCCAAAATGGCCAAGTATTACAACTTGAGTAAAGATGCCAAGACTCTGACCTTCGTGTTGAAGAACGGCCTCCAGTGGCATGATGGCTCAGCGATTACTGCTGAGGAGATCAAATGGAACATTGAGTTGGCNCTCAAAATCCCTAACATCATGCCGATCTTCAAGACAACTTTCAGTTATCTAGAAGGTGCAGAAGCCTTCATGAGTGGCTCTGCATCAAGCATCTCTGGAATCGCTATCAGCGGCAACAAGATTACCTTGTCTTTCGCTAAAGTGGATCCAAATGTCCTGCTGACCTTTACTCAGTGGGCTCCTTTGCCACGCAAGTATCTTGAAGATTTGGATCCTGCGAAATTCCAGCAGCATCCTTTTTGGCAAAACCCTGTGGGCTCCGGTCCCTACAAGGTCAAGGAAGTCAAAATGAACGACTACTTGATCATGGTTCCATTTGAAAACTTCCACGAAGGAGTCGCTCGAATTGACGAGATCGTCGCCTATCCAAGTAAGGACAATGACGCCAACCTCGTCAAGAATGCCTTGGCTAATGCCCTCGATTATGGATTCACCAAGAACGTAGCCGACGTCAAAGCCTTGGAGGAAATGGACCATATGCGCGTCATTCCGGCAGACATCCCGTATACACGGATGATCTGGTTCAACAAGTACGCAAAAAACTAAGCCTCTAACCAACCCAACATCTGTCTTCAGGGCAGCTGTTGGGTCTAAGCTTTAATGTTTGTTTACTTCACCAGACGACTGCTCTATCTGATTCCCATGTTGCTCGGGATCAGCTTCCTCATCTACCTTGGGTTGGAACTGACCCCAGGAGATATCCTCTCTTACTTACTACCTCCAGAAGCCATTGTTGATCTGAAACCGGAAGAATTGATGGCGATGAGGGAAGCCCTAGGCTTGAATGATCCTTTCATCGTCCGTTACTTCTACTGGCTAGGTGGCATTCTGCAGGGTGATTTTGGCTACAGCCTGGCCAGTGGCGTACCCATTTCTCAATTAGTTCTGGAGCGAGTGCCAGCAACTCTTGAGCTGTCCGTAGCTGCACTATTATTTTCAACACTCTTCGGAGTCGTCCTCGGTTCAATCAGTGCCTTAAAGCGAGGCTCACTGATGGACAACTCGCTGACTGTCGTCGGCATGATCGGCGTTTCGATTCCAGAGTTCATTTTTGGCCTGATTGCTCTGGTTGTCTTTGCACTACAACTGGAATGGCTTCCTGTAGGTAAACGCTTGATGCCTGGTTACGACAGTTACTGGGACCACATGCCACACCTAGTAATGCCCGCAATGGTCTTAGGACTGATCATGACTGCTGGAGTAATGCGCTACACACGATCCAGTATGCTTGACTCTCTGAACAAAGAATTCATTCGAACCGCTCGCAGCAAGGGAGTTCCTGAGTGGAGGGTTAATTTCATTCATGGTCTTCGCGTCGCTCTAATTCCCGTGGTGGTACTGATTGGCTTCCGTCTACCNATGTTGATNGGTGGTACTGTGATCATTGAGCAGGTTTTCCAGTGGCCTGGTATNGGTGATTTGTTTGTCAACGCTGTTCGAGGTCAGAACTATCCGCTGGTGATGATGATCTCTTTTCTGTCTGTGACCGCAGTCCTGTTTGCCAGTTTCCTGATTGACCTGCTGACCGCCCTGCTAGACCCGAGAATAAANCTTGAGTGACGCCAAAATAATGACTCGCCGTCCAACCCGGCTAGACAAAAAATTCGATCTCCTCCGAGAGAAAACTGAGCAAGGTACTCTCAAGGCAGCATCCAGTAACCGAGCCCTGAACAAGCTNGCTAGTAACCAGCTAGCGGTGCTGGGTCTGGCCTTTGTGACCATTATGATCCTGGCCTCCGTGTTTGCTCCGCTTGTGACCCAGTATGATCCCCAGAAAGTTGACCTACGGATGATGCTCAAGCCACCCAGTGCAGATCATATCCTCGGCACCGACAAGATTGGGCGAGATGTGTTTGCNCGCATCATTTATGGAGGTCGGATCTCAATCCTGGTGGGATTGGGAAGCGCCTTGGGAGCCGCACTTATCGGTGTCAGCATTGGTGCGTACACCGGCTACAAGGGTGGCTGGTGGGACAGCACATTTTTGCGAATCTCTGAAGTGGTCATGTCCTTTCCTCAGATCATTCTGGTCCTGATGTTGGTGACAATCCTCGGACAGAGCCTGATGAACCTAATCATTATCTTCACTCTGACGGGTTGGGGCAGCCTTTATCGACTAACCCGAGCGCAGATGCTTTCTCTACGTGAGGAGGAGTACGTCCAAGCACTTCGTGCTTTCGGCCTGAATACCTTCACCATCTGCTTCAAGCACATCCTACCGAACGCNCTCGGACCGATTATGGTCAACATTACTCTGAGCACGGCGATGTTTATCTTGCAGGAAGCAGGTCTCAGTTTTCTTGGCCTAGGCGTTCCCCTCAACATCCCAACCTGGGGAAATATCCTCAACGTAGCCCAAGACCTACGAATTCTACAGAACTACTGGTGGGTCTGGCTTCCTTCTGCCNTGACTATTTCACTCTTTGTGCTAGCCATCAACTTTGTGGGAGATGGTCTGCGTGACACTACAGATCCCACAATGCAGGGTTGAGGATGAATGCAGATCAAAAGGTTCTGAGTGTCAAGGATCTAAAGACTTACATCTATGTAAACAACCGCTGCAACAAGGCACTCGATGGGGTGTCTTTTGATGTTTACCGCGGAAAGACACTTTGCATTGTCGGGGAAAGTGGCTGTGGCAAAAGCATCACAGCTTCGAGCATCACTCAATTGCTACCCAAGCTGTCCAGGATTGAATCTGGGGAAATCGTCTATCATTCCGAAAAAGGTGANATCCAAATCAATCANCTGGAGCGGAATGGGCCAGAAATGCGAGCATTGCGTGGGGCAGAGATTTCGATGATCTTTCAGGACCCAATGACAGCACTGAACCCCGTTTATCGTATTGGATCTCAAATCTCTGAGGGGCTACAGTATCATTCGAAGAACACGCTTGCTCAACTCAAGCAGACTTCCATTGAACTGCTGCGCCAGATGGGAATTCCCCTGGCCAAACAGCGAGTGGATGATTACCCTCACCAGTTTTCAGGAGGTATGCGGCAGCGGGCGATGATCGCAATGGCGATGTCGTGCAAGCCTAAGATTCTGATTGCTGATGAACCAACCACCGCCTTGGATGTAACCATTCAGGCCCAGATCTTTGAGTTAATTGACGAACTCAAGCAGCGGCATAACACCGCTGTGATCCTGATTACTCATGATATGGGAGTCGTTGCTGAACTAGCTGATCACGTGGCTGTGATGTACATGGGTAACATTGTGGAACAGGGAACCATTGATGATGTACTTCGACGTCCTGCACATCCATACACTGAGGCACTACTGAAGTCGATCCCAATCCTGGGCAAGGGGAAACAACAACAAATCACACCAATTCAGGGCTCAACCCCTGACCCCTATCAACGCCCTAAAGGATGTCAGTTTGAACCCCGTTGTCCCTACGCTACAGAACAGTGCCACATCTTTCCTGATTCTCAGCCAATCAGTGGAACCCACGAAGCGCTTTGCTGGCACAGCGAAAAGGTGCTGAGCCATGCCTAGCCAAGAAAAGATCCTGCACATCAAGGGCATAAAAACTCATTTTCCTGTCCGAAAAGGGCTATTGCGCACCGTTGCNGCTCACGTCAAGGCGGTCGATGGTGTAGACTTGGAGATCTACCGGGGAGAGACCCTCGGGCTCGTTGGGGAAAGTGGNTGTGGCAAAACCACGCTGGGAAAATCNATCATTCAACTCGTGGAAGCTGTTGGTGGACAGATTCTCTATTACGAAGGGGAGCAAACCTTCGACTTGCTCAACTTGAGTCCTNAAGAGTTCNAGCACATCCGTCAAAAAATTCAGATTGTCTTCCAGGACCCACACTCTTCNCTCAATCCAGCCTTCACCGTTTTTGGTTCCCTTCAAGACCCACTCAAGCTCTATGGGGTGAAGACTAAAGCGGAGCGTCGCAAGATCATTGGAGATCTGCTGGAAGCGGTCAACATGCGCCGTGAGCAGATGGACAACTATCCCCATGAGTTTTCGGGNGGACAGCGGCAACGCATTGGCATTGCCCGAGCTTTATGCGTCAACCCTGAGATCGTCATCTGTGATGAGGCAGTCAGTGCGCTTGATGTTTCGATCCAGGCCCAGGTACTCCAGCTATTGCAGGAGATCAAAGAAGCCCGAGGCTTGACCTACATCTTCATCACGCATGACCTGAGTGTGGTTGAGTATATTAGTGACCGTGTTGCCGTGATGTACCTAGGCAAGATTGTTGAACTGGCAGAGAGTGANGCTCTCTACCGCACACCACGCCATCCCTATACCCAGGCGCTATTGTCTGCAATTCCGATTGCGGATCTGGATCGGAAGAGTGAACGGATTGTCCTAGAAGGTGATGTACCCAATCCTGTTTCTCCCCCATCAGGCTGTGCTTTCCATCCACGATGCCCAAAGTTTAAGTCTCTCTCAGAACCAGAAAAACAACACTGCATGGGAGAGTCTCCACAACTCAGTGATGCTACCCAACTCACTCAACCNCACCTGGTTTCCTGTCACTATCCCAATTGAGCCAATATGAATTTCCAAGAATTGAAGCATACCCTCTACAGTGCTGTGATCTCAGATACTCTGGACAGCATGGGTTACCTGAATCAGGCACTGAGTTCGGGGATTCGTCCCCTAGATGANGGCATGATTCTCTGCGGNCTAGCGCGGGTTGGCATCTACATGAAGATTTATCATGACGATGAAAAGGTGAATGTCTACGAGCATGAGATTGCTTTGATCGACAGCCTCCAGCCNAATGAAGTTGCNGTTCTNCTCTGTCATCAACACCATGAGATTGCTCCTTGGGGAGAGTTACTCTCCACTCGATCCCAGTANCTGAAAGCAGCTGGATGCCTGACAGACGGTTCAGTTCGGGACGTCAAGCGTATTCGCCAAATGAACTTTCCTGTCTTTGCTGGAAATATCGGACCTCTCGACAGTAAGCACCGTGGCAAGCTGATGTGGTATGACGTTCCCGGGAAAATTCANGGGGTCAACGTCAACAGCGGAGACTTTATTTTTGGNGATGTGGACGGAGTCGTGATAGTGCCCCAACAAATCACTGNAGAAGTCGTGGAAAAGGCGCTGCAGAAGGTGAGGGAGGAAAATCAAGTACGTGACATGTTGGAGAACGGGGTGAGCCTAGTCAAGGCTTTCGAAGAACATGGGATTCTGTGAGCGAAACACGACAAATTGTAGATTGTCATGTCAACATCTGGGACCCGGCCCACTACTCTCCAGCCTATCTGGAGCAAATTGCCAGAGTCCGCCCCGGAGAGTTATTGGTTCCAACNGATGCAGACTCTATCTTTGCAGCTACNGAGCTTGCGCGCAAAGTGATCATCTTCTCTCCCCGCTATGGCGATTCAGTAGGAATTCAAGGAGAAGACAGCACAGTCGTCAAAGCTATNCAGAAATATCCAGATAAGTTTGTGGGCTTNGCCTATTTTGATCCGAGAGAAGANNNANCCATGGAAANGCTGAAGACTGTGATCGAAGATCATGGTTTGCNNGGTGTCAAGTANGGGCCAATTTACAATGGTGTGCCACTGGATGATCCTAGAATGGATCCACTCTATCACTACTGTANCCAAAAAGATCTACCCCTGACNCTTCACATGGGAACAACGTTTGCCCACAATTCACCNCTGGANTTGGGACGTGCAATCCACGCGGATCCAATCGCACAGAAGTATCCAGATTTAAAGATCATNCTCGCTCACATGGGGCATCCCTGGTACGAAGAGTGTATCGCTGTGATCCGCAAAAACCCCAACGTTTACGCGGAGGTTTCGGCTCTCTTTTATCGTCCTTGGCAATACTACAACATCTTGATCACTGCTCAGGAATANCTNGTTACAGATAAGATCTTCTTCGGCACTGACTACCCCTTTACCACGCTAGAAGAGTCCATCAGTGGCCTCAACAACGTCAACCAGCTTGTAGAAGGCTCAAATCTTCCCAGAGTGACAGACGAAACCGTCGACCGCATTCTCTATTCTTCTCCCTTCAAACACTGGTGGCATCAGAATCCACTAGGTTTGTAGTTCAGAAGCTTCCTGCCCCAANGTTTACAGAAAATACNTGGCACCAGAGCAGGAATAAACTAGCTATTGCTCCTTACCACTGCTCTCGGCGAATCGCTGGTACTGAAGAAGGATTTACACCGAATTNCTGCAGAAATTCCTCGTACCAAACCTGTGTCTGTCCTGTATTATAGTAGTACGCAATCGANGTATTCACCCAGTCTCTCCAGCGCTTGTCTGCCTCCATTCGCACACCTGCCGAAGATGCAGATTGGCGAATCGGAGAGGGTANGACGATTTGCCCCCGGCCAATCTTCTTGCGCATCGCAATCAGCGGAGGATGGAATAGAGAGACTGCATTGACTCTACGAGATTGGAATGCAGCAACAGATTCACCGTTACTTGGGAAGCGAAGGATCTCTGCTTTGTTCAAACGTGCTGAGACATAGGTGTCCATGGTCGTCCCTTGGGTCACGGAGATCTTGACCCCAGATTTGTTAAGATCTTCCCAAGTCTTGATGTTCAGATCATCATCCGCAAGCACAGCCAGCGCGTAGTACAACAGTGGCTGTGCTGGAAAATCCACGGCAAGAGCNCGCTTGGGAGTTGCGTCTAAAACGAACATCACGTCAATCTTGTTTGCTTGTAGAGCCGCAACAGCCGTACCCCAAGTCACTTCGACAGGCTCAAATTCCACNTCCATCTCTTTGGCCATTTGTTTACCGATAGCTGAGCCTAATCCTCCCCACTCTCCGGTTGCTAGATTNTTTGAAAACCAGGGNGGAGCCTCAGTGACTCCCACACGGATCGAACCACGATCCTTGATGGCATCCCACGTTGATTGAGCAGATGCTGTTGCAGCTAACAACATCAGTATGACAAGGTTGATGGCAAACCGCTGCCAAGATAGTNGAGTATTCTTCATAGTCTTTCTCTAAAGAAATGCGGTGGAATAATNACTTCAGATCACCTTCAATCTGAAGTGCGTGAGCCTAGCTTTTTGACTAGTACTGTCAAGGGGTGTTCGATAAGAACAGATCTGGAGAGGTATCGGTAGCGAGAAAGCTAGTAGTTCAGGGTATTGAGGATATACTCACCTAAGCGAGAATACTCGTAATCGTGAGCAACCGGGTTGCTTACNGTGAAATCCAAGTAGATCAAAGCAGGACGGCTGCTCAAATTANCAGGAGTGGTAAAGTTTAGTTCCCAAACTGAGGACCATGTTTCCTGCTGGAAGNTGTGCCTNGCAATACTAGAAGTCGCATTATCAAAAAGCTTCTCTAAATCTGTAGATACAACTACCGGNACGTCGTCTGCCGGTTCACCGGTCAATGCTATTCTNAGACTGTAGTTTTTATTAGGCTCAAAGACTTTTAATCCACAATTATTGTCTAAACATGCCTGGTGTTCAAAACCTGGTTCCGGGCTNTACTCAATAGTTGCTGTCGCTTTGTCACTTACTTGATAATTGTTATCCCTCACCCATACATGCACTTCTTGTAAACCACGAGATGCGTTCTTATCCAAAGTAAANTGACCTGTCCAGTCCTGTCTGCGAATCTTATTCTCTAATGGTACCCAACTNCTAGAATTGGTTGGCACCGCAGGATTTTGTGAAGAGTAATAGCTATCGATTTGGCGATCATCCACTCCGCTTATATCCAAGCGNATATTTCTTGTACTAGTAGTCCGCTCATCTTGATTGAGTACGACCTTCAGAATACGAGGAGCAGCATTACTTCCATTGATTGTTAGAGAACTAGAGGAGCGGATNTGGCCCCCAGTATCTTGAACCCAGAAACGCAATTGTTGATTGCCTAGTTGCTTTCTAAACTCTATCTCAGTCCCATCCCATTTCTTGAGTGGCAGAGGATAGTCTTTCCAGTCTGGATTATCTTCTGTTACACAAACTAAGTCTTTATTGGCTTGTTCTGGACACCTAGCAATTGCCTCCCAGCGAGGATCACTAATCACTGGGGTCGACTCATTGACATTGTCACTAATTAAATAGGCAGTTAATCCATAGTCGTCAACGGCGCTTAGATCGATCAGTAAATCATTACTGCCAGAAGACTGATAGGAAGAATTGCGATCATTGCTCCAACTCGTATTGATTGTTAGGTTGTCAGGCAGCGCATCATCACCATGATTGAGCACTATATCCATTCGCTGNGCTAAGGAAATTCGCCTCTCGAATACTGAGTAGGGNTGTTCTGGTCGCGGCTCATCCACAAACCAAACATAAATTGGGAGGGTCTCAACTGCAGAAACAATCTGACGGTCTAGATCAAGACCTAAGTCAACACTCTCTATGGTACTGAAGTAGCGATTCTGATCAGCAGGTTTCCAACAAGAATCTGTATCGGTTGATAATGGTGGACAGGAATTATTAGACGAATTCCATGTGTTTGAAGAAGTTGGTAGTTCAGGTCGGTTTGGTGAAGTAGAGATATANTAGTGCGATATACCCCAGTTGTCTCTTGCACTAAGTTGGACATTGGTAATTCCCGCATACTCATTCGTTGTGAGTTCTATCAATCGCGTATCAAATGGGGCAACAGTATCGGTTTCTTCCATCTTCCACGGGCCCAGATCTGTGATTTTATTTTGCTGAATGGTAATTCCATCCTCACGCTGTTGATAGACTAAGTGGGAATCGTTATCGTNGCCTCGNACTTCAAGAGTCAGATTTGTTCCGCTGTACAATCGGCTGAACCAAAGATAACCCTGACCTCGTTTCTCAGTGCGGTCTAGTAGTTTTCCATCTAGATCCCGCAGGATAGTACCTGATGCATCGCTGATGATTGCGCGAATTGATGCTACGTTTTCTGGCAATTGTGGTGAACTACCGATGTTACTACGGCTNGTTGGCCACTGTAATTCAGCCTGTAGATTACCTCCTTGCTGCGCTGGNGGAGGTGTTTCCTCTGTACAAGCCATCAACAACAGAGAAACGACCAACCCCAGTGCCCATTGGAGAGAGAAACAGGTCCGCATATTCTTAGAAACGCAAGTGGAAACCAACTTCCCCGAGAGGTTGCCGGTCAAAATGTTGACGAAATTCAGAATCAGTCAGTAATGGCCATTGTAGGCCCAAGCGTAATCTTTCCCAGAAGATAGCTCCCAACAGTAGATCAGTTCGGTTTTCCCTAGAAAACAGTCCCGCATCTCGAAATGTGTCTGAAGATTGCCAGACCATTAAGAAACCACCTTGCAATTGGAAATCACGATTTGTCACAGGGCTTACAAAGCCTACATCAAAGCTGGTCACATCCCCAGGATCATAATTTTTCTGATCTTCACCTTTCTGGATGTAGCCAGCACCGAGGTACAACACCTGCCCCGGCTCCAATTGCCAGAANAGTTTTTGAGCNAATAGAAGCTGATTAAATTCTCGTGGTTCAACTACTGAATCAGCAGTTGATAACCGCACACCACCTAAAGTAAGGCTATGGATTTTTTCCCTTAGAAAGTCGCTATGCAGTCCTAGTCCTAGCAGTAAGTCTCCACGACCACTTTCTTCATCACTATATAGAAAAGGTTGGGAAATCAGCCAATGAAGTTGCTGCCAGACACCACCAGCCTCAAAGTGATACCAAAATCGTTCATTCTGATTAGCGGCATTCGATTCAACATAATAAATTGGCTCTTCTGGGTACTTTTCTGGCCAAAACACCATTCTTGGTGTACTCAGCCATTCCCGATCCTGTAACCGCGATAAGGCCTGACGTTTCATCAGTTCAGGAGATCTTGGCAGTACTTCTCCAGCAAAAGCAGGACAAACCAAAGCAGGCTCCCAAGTCAAGCATAGTGAAGTTTCTGCCCACAAATTTTGAGAACTCAGAAACAATATACTTGCTAAACAGCAAATGGAGGCAAGGGCCTTGTTCACTATCTCTACTTTGTCTGGGGCGTCGGGTCGAATTGGGCAAAAACTACCTTTTGCCGATACCCTTCGCACGTTGCCACTGTACAGGTATTCTGGGGTTTTAGCAGGGTTTTGAATGCGTCGGTCAACCTTGCACAATAAAAACCAAATCGCTTTTAACTACGCCTGTAAACTCCCGACTTTCCTAGTTCTGAAAAAGTGTTTGATAGTATCTCAGCAGATTCATCACTTTTTGAGATCGATATCAAAACATTTTATGAAAAAATAAAACTACTGTCTTGAAATAGTGATGTGCCAGTTCGCCTAGAGATCCAGCAGTAGTTAGAGCAGGCCGTTAACGAATTGGACGCAACATCTAAGGCAGCTGGTTCAACACACCCCAATAACTGTAGAATCAATAGTTTGGTCACTGGGGCAGTGCACAGCCTTCNGAATTTAGTGAACTGCAGGNCCTGCCGNATCTCTTCACTGTACAAAGCATACAATAACAAGTGCTGTCAGATGCAAGTATTACACTNATGATTATCAATACTGGTTGGCTNGACAAGTGTATTCAAATACTAATCAATGCCTCCCTCCTTTATCGAGTGGAAAGACTAATTCTGTGTTGCAAACTGGCATCAGTAAGTTGCACTACCTCTACTCTCCNAGGGGCAGCAGATGATCGTCATCAACTGCTTCGATAATCAGGGAATCCCAGCAATTGTTCCTGATGACCAAAGAGATCAACATGATCTAGTTTTGACTTTGATCAAGAAAGGACATCGCCGCATTGGTATTCCTAAGCAAGGGTGACCAAATCGTTCTTGCATCCAAGATGCGTGAGATATTGGGTTCTTGTAGGGTTAACTTGGCTTTCTTCTTTGCTTTCCACCGCTATTTCGTAAGGTGCTCGGTAGCAGGTTCTATCAGGAAAGAGTAATTCTGGTAGCATTTACCTTCCACAGTAGTAGCGCACTAGACCTCTCAAAAGCGATCATCTGTTCCAGACCTCTAAAAGGAATGCAAACCCGCATTATAGTAATCAATGGTTTTGTTGGGGCCGGCAAAAAGACACTTATCATCAAGCTGNCGAGAATTCTCAGAGGCTACAAAGCTATTTACAATGATGNTTTTGCTTTCTNTGATCATTCTCTGGATTAGCATCCAAGGATGATTGGGCAGGCTCTAAAGCCAATTTGGCTNAAATCAGATGGCCTACANTTAGAGGTTCGATTNGCANGCNAACCAACTNGGACANTNGGNAACATTNGANCCCTGTTCTATTTCACTCTTAGAGAGTATGGCCCCTTCAAGAACAGAATACAGAGGAAGATAAGTATGTGCTCCGTGATTGACTTTAAGCACACACAGATATAGTGCATTCAAAAAACACAGAAGTTCTGTCGAGGACTAGGTCAATATTTTTTATTTGACATTATTGTTTGGATTGAGAGCCCTTCAACGTTTTAGAGAAGCAGTCAGTGCTTTCTTGCTCACCAGCCTGTAAAAAGTTTATGAAGCTCTCCTTTGCATTCCTCAGAACCAATTTAACCCGCTGTCCGCAACAACCTCCTGATAGAAGTAGTTTGAGCACACTCATCAACGATATCAAAAGGGATTCACAGGCTGTCTTGAGACATTGCCGGAGCTTTAGCAATAGAACTGCAGCCAATGAAGTCACAATCTCCAAAATTTCCTGAGTATTGAGCAGTGTGGGATAAGCNGTTCCAAAATCTGGAGAGATCTACATTCTTAAGTTGGGTAGTTGCGGAGGAGAATTAGAATCTGGGAAAGGATGTTTTAATAACCNAAAAGAAACTCTTAGAATAGTTAAAACTCTTTACTGTCTTACGCTAGGCAGAAAGTAGATATTAATTTCATTATGTTTACTGATATCTATTAGCAATGCAATCACAAGGATGATCGTACCAACATTTGGACCAGAAAANGATACTGGTTAAAAAATAAATTAATCAGTTTTGAAAAATTGTAAAAATAAAATTTCGAAAACAGAAGTGAGAGTTTGTAGGAAAAATTTAGTTAAAAAAGTAAATAAAAAGAATATTCAAGGAGAGTTAAAAAAATTTTAAAGAAGACAATTAAGNGAAATTTTTACCCTTAGAAATTCGATACAAATTGTACCAGTCCTCATCNTCCAATTTAACTTCGTTTCCATCAACACAGGCTTTCATAGTACAGAAATCNAGAGAACCGATTATAGGACTAATTTTACATGGAATTTTTAGTAACCAAGCAATTAAGATGGATTCTGGAGCACACTCATATTTAATAGATAAACTAGATAATTTTTCTTTCAAAAGAGGAATTTTTGGATCTTGGTTAGAAATCATGGAAACAGTATTATTCGCCGTCAGGACACCTCGAGTGATAGGAGACCAAACTTGAATCATAATATCATTAGACTGGCAGTATTCTAAGGTACCAGTACCAAGAGGATACTCGGTTGATTCATTGAGACCTTCGATTCCAGTATCGAGAAGCATTGTATGGATTAGATTAAGTTGGACCTGGTTTGTGTAAATAGGGAAAAGAATCTTTTTCCTTAAAAGTTCGATTTGAAACGGTGAAAAATTACTAACACCAAAATTGAGTATTTTCCCTGAGTCAACAAGTGTTACAACAGCTTCAGAGATTTCTTTGGCAGACATCAACGGGTTGGGTCTATGGATAAGCAAGGAATCCAGTCTGTCAGTACCTATTTTTTCAGGCTAGCTTCTACTTGCGAAACTATATGATTTTTACTGGTATCATAATAAATTTTATTATCAGTTTTAGAAAATTTAATTCCACATTTCGTCTGTAAAAAGATTTTATTCCTAAGAGATTGGTCTTTTTTGAAGATTCTACCAATTACAGTTTCTGACTCTCCATTACCGTAAATATTAGCTGTGTCAATGTGAGTGATACCAAGTTCTAAAGCTGACTGAATTGCTGATTCAGCAACAGAAAACATAGATTTCTTCTCATCCCTGAGAGAACTTGAATAAAATCCGACAGTTCCCAAAAAAAACATAACAAATTTT
>NYVT01000023.1:0-16237 GCA_002684675.1 Deltaproteobacteria bacterium | reverse complement strand
AAGAAGATTTTGTATATCTGTTTTTCGAACTGCTCTCATGAAGATATTTGAGAACCTCAAGAGATTGATCGTAGGTTGCTCTGGGGTCTCGTACCCTTGGCGTCAATCGACGAACTGTCTCAAGATTATGTGCCAACACAGCAGCTTGTGAATCAATAATTTGCCGAACCAAGTTGAGTTCACCACGGAAATCAGGCATCAGAATTTCGATCAATAAATTCGGATTTGCCCTTCGTGTTGATCGGATACATCGGGCAATGTGACCAGCGCCCTGATCTTCCAAATCATCCCGATCTACAGTTGTCAAAACAACATATCCTAGCTTCATCTGACGTATAGTCTCAGCCAATTTCAGAGGCTCTTCCTTGTCAAGTGGATTTGGATTTTTTTCTGTTTTCACCGAGCAAAATCGGCAGCCTCTTGTGCAGGTGTCACCCATTACCATGAAAGTTGCAGTTCCACTATTCCAGCATTCACCAATGTTTGGACAACGAGCTTCTTCACATACTGTGCTTAAAGTCAGTTTTCTTGCCTGATTTTCAATCCAATGAAATCTTTCTCCGGATGGGAACCTTACTTTCAGCCAGGAGGGTTTGGGAAGCCGATCGTGCCGTTTTCGAAAATTCTGTTTCTCTAAAGTAGTTGTCATGTTCTTAAATGGAGATTGATAAGCATGTAAGATTAACCTACCCCTTTTGGGGCAGCCTCCTCCGCACGGGCTTCCTCAAGGAATTCTTGCTGCATTGTCCCAAAATGTTCTAGATGAACTGCATGAGGTGAATAGTAAATATTTAAGTTACCCCGATCAGTGTCTTCCCAAAATGTCGGTCCTGAGAATCGCAGCCTAGCAAAAATGATTTTCATATTTTTTAGAAATACTTTCTCACCGAGTAGATTTCGATCTTGCAACGTGTCTTTGGCAATCACTCTGGCTCGTGCCGTATCCCCTTGGGCTATGTAGTGCAATGCTAGGCCGATATGTAGGAGACGTATTCCGTGAGAATTGCTGAAGAAAGCAACCAACTGTTCCCTTTCGGAACCTGTGGGATTGTCTAGCAGGAGAAAAGATTTAAGCAGTGTATCGTGTACCTCTGGATCCCAATTGAGTTCATCAATGTGAATCATAATTTTCTGCATTTCTGTTGCAATCACATCTAAGATGAATCCCACTGCTGGGGATTGGCGAACTGCCTTAAAACATTCGGCATTGTAAAAAGTGAGATAGAAAAAGCAGGTCTTNACCCGATCAACCATACCAGCTTCTACCAAGGCATTTGTAAAAAGCCCATAGTGAAAAATTAAATTGTANAGNTTCCTTGGTTCGTTATTGTACATCCCATGNTTTAGTGCAAAACGTAAATGAGTATTCAAGCGCACCATTGTCATTGTGATNAGATCGTCGTCTTTCAANTCAACTCCTTTGCGGCCNAACATCCCTACTTGTTCTACACACAAGGTTGATAGGTCAAAATCNCCCTTTTCAAGAAAATTAATGTAGACATTTCCAATTAGTCGAAGACTTTTTTGCTCNAAAAANAATTTAGTTTTCTCAATTGTTTNCATCTCGTCTTGCATGGTTTTGAAAGAAATATCCTCTCGNATTGATTGCTGAACCTTGAAGAATGAATCTGGTAGCTGGTGTTTAAATTCCACGTAAAATCGAAGTAAATCGCCCAATCCTTCAATAATCANTGCCTTCGGCTCTTTGTAAGGAGTAAANGTCAGTAAATCNATAAGCTGGTTCTGTGCTTCNAANAANTGTAGTTGNTCTTTGGGATAGGCTTCTTTCGTTTTTTTACGTGTTTTCTGCTGTGCTAAGTTGTGAAAAATCGATTTGCTTCCACCAAGTACNTGGCGGATTACGTTATGNGTTTTGGTGGATAGTAGAACTGCGAGGACAAANGGGAAATTGGTGAATAAGAAAACNGGGAAGAGTACGTGATAGTTGAAAACTAGACTTGGTGATACATCATAGCCNAGTTCTGGGAGAAGTTTTAAAGTACAGCAGTGAGCNGTACATGCCATAGTCCACCAGACAAAGGACATGGTCGGCACATTTTCCATGTAAAGATCAATNAGTTTAGGAGCACTTTGTGCGGCTAAGCTTANCACAACNGTGATACTGGCTAGGATAGAACCTANATAAACCGTCCAAACTATTGGTGAATATCCCGCGTCAATGTTAAGCCAACTTAATTGATCAGGCTTGGGTAAAACGTTCTCGTAGACTGGAAAAATAAATGTAACGAACAGACGATCGAGCACNATTACTAGCAGCATACAAATAANAGCAATCCGTAGAGATAAGTTGCTGGTTAGTAACTGTATGATCGGCTGGAAGAAGCCGCTTCCGATTTTGGCATCTGCTCGTATTACTTGTGAGGACATGATCGTCAAAAATTACCCTGTTTTCCTGAGAATTATCTTGTCTTCATCATGTGAAATTGGTTTTTGATAACGGATTCGCCCTTCATTAGTTTCTAGAATAGCTTGGAATGTAGGTTTGTGCTCAAGTTCTAACTTTTCTTCTTCATCCAATTCGTAAATGGTCTTTGCTCGCTTAGCTGTGATCAGGACTTTTTCAAAAAGATTGATTTCATCATGTTTGCTGTGTTCTTCCATAAACTTAAGATAGTCTGAATTCATGTAAATCTCCGAAAAAATGGTTGGTAGTAAACTAACGAATCTGTCTTANAAGGTCCTCAGCTTCTTGCTGAAACGGAGAGTCTTTCATCTCAGATAGTTTGTTTAAATATTCCGTGGCTTCCNCTGTTTTGTTCTGATTTAAACTGATGCGGGCTAAATTTCTTAAACGCAAATCATCCCAACGGGCATTATCAAGTTGTAATAGATATTTGCGAGCATCGTCAGTTTTGCCCTGAGCCTCCATTACAGCGGATAAGTTCAGTCGGGCCATATTCCGTGAAAAGTTTGGAACTTCCTGCCCAAGAATGATCTCATTCAATTGTTTTTCAGCTTCCCCCCAGTTCTCAAGTCGGCTCTGTGCTTCAGCAACTTGCAATTGACTAGCAATCCTCATTGATGCGGTGTTTGCTTGCTCTAGGTAATGAGTGAGGGCTTTAACCTCTTGTTCGGGGTTTTCTTGCAAAAAAGCTGTCACTGCAGCTTTCTGAGTAGCGAAAAAAAGATTGGCTTCAGTCTCTATTTTTAGTCGTTGTTGCTCCTGCCAATACCAAACCCCAATACCAATTGCTACAACGGCCAGTCCTCCTACGAAGTATCTTTGGCGTTGTCGATAGATTCGATCAGCCATAAGAAACATTATTTGTTGAAAACGATCTGGCTTATAGAGATTCAAATCGCTTGGTGAATGGTTGGGAGAATTGCTTTGCTTGGACATTTGTAAAGATGTATGTCAATAGGTGCTCATGCTTTTTGCATGAATTTCGACTGGAAAATCCAGACCTTAACTGTTTAAAAGTCAAGCCTCTTATGATGAGACTATCTTGCGATTAGTGCAAGCTCAAAGGATGGCTTGTTTGCTGCAAAGCTATGAGCCCAATCTATCAACTTAAAACCAGCTTGCCACAAGGAATTCCCACCATGAATGGCATTTGGAAATGCAGACTAACCATAATTACTCGACTGATATTCACATTGGCAACAGCCTTGTTTGTGGGTGGAATGGGTGGAGGAGATGAAAATCTCAATGGTGGGTTGCCTCTACCTGAAAAAAACTTTGTTGTCGGCATCACTGATCGCACTGGAATGCAGACTGAATCCTCTCGCTTAACTTGGGAGGGTAAGGTCAATTTTAGAGGAAAATACGGTGAAGCAACAGTCAGCGTCCCTTTTGCAAAGATAAGCCAAGTTGATTTTAGACAGGCAAACACAGGGACATCAGATTATACAATTGCAACGGTGACTCTGAACTCAGGGCAGCAGCTGGATCTGTCGCTTGAGAACCAGTCAAACGTATATGCAGAAACCCCTTTTGGCGAACTGGAAATCAGTGTAGCCGATCTCCGTCAGTTGGATTTCTCCGAATGAACTTTGCTCGAATAATCCTAGTAGTCAGTTTTGTTTTTGGATCTGTGAGCTACGCCCTTTCACAATCAAACTTTTTTCAGGAAGACCTATTTAATCTCGAATCAGATGTAATGAGTGGATTTAGTGACGATGGTCGAATGAAGGTGTTGATGTTGACTTTGGCTCCCTATGGGATGACCGAAACAGCAGCTGGCGAAATTAGCAAGGCTTTGCAGTTGAGCATCTTCAACACAAATCATTTCACAGTAGTGGGACCTTCAGAATGGAACGCTCAAATTCGTGAAAGAGATCCAAGTCTTGCAGACTGTAATGATATTGCCTGTGGAGTTTTGGTTGGAAAGCTGTTCGGGGCAGACAAGGTTCTCGTCGGATCTATCCGAAACACCTCTGTTTTAGGATTAGACGGAGATACCCAAGGTTTTCAGATGGATGTTCGGCTGGTTGATGTGTTGACTAATGTGACTGATTACACCGATCAGATTTTATTTGCTGATGCACAAATGCATGAAGAGTTTTTCATGCTGGCACAGCGACTTTCCAAAAATACAGAATTGCATGGGTATGTGACGAGTCTCACAAACAGCAGTATTGTTCTAGATTTAGGGGTGGAGCACGGTTTGGAGATGGGAGCTCAATTTGTGATTTTTCGTNGAGAAGCAGATCTTTTGGGTTCNGGAGATTCAGAGGTGGCCAAAGAAACCAATATTGCGATTGCACGTATTCATCGGGTAAGCCAGGGCCGGGCAAATGCGATAATCGTCCAACAGATTGAGCCAGTTCGAGAGGGAGATTTCGTTAAGACTTATTTGGACGTCAGTAAGCAAATCCAGTTGATTTCAGACACAAGACGTGAGTTAGATACTCAGAAGAGATTAGAGCCTCCTCAAGAAGAATTCCCACTCCAGCCTGAATTAGTAATCACGGACAGAGATTTGTGGATTCAGCGCTTGCAAATTGCTACTGCGGAGGAAGAGCGGTGGATGATTGCTACTGTGGGGACTGGAGCAGGAACACTGCTTCTACTTAGTGGTCGTTTAGAATTAGTAAAGCAATCTGAGGGAGTTGGTCAACTGCTTCCTTGGATTGTGGGTGCTGCCTTTGGATACAGTGGATATCAGTATATCCAAGCTAGAAATATTTTGAGTGAAATTAAAGCTGAGGGAGAAATCAAAGGTTTCGTTAGCAATTGGCAGTTTAACTGGAATCTAGAAAAGAATCAGCCAAATCTTGTTTTCAATTACAATTTCTGAAATCTTNATTATTGAAAGAACTTAAAATTATTGTCATAGTTTTTGCAGTTNTCATTTNCATTGGATGTTGACCCAAGATCACATTAAATTGAAATTTTCCATGCCAGATTTATCTGCTACAGAGTATCCCACATTTTTTAAAAATCTCTCGCAAAGAGTTCAGGCTAAGGAAGTCTCATCACTNCACGTCCTTGGCGAAGATTTCTTCAGCTTGGTGGATACATTCAGTCAGCAGCTCTTTGAGGAATTTCAGGGAGATCTACTACTTCTTGAAATGGAACCAGAATCGTTCCTCTGGGAACTTCAAGTACTAACCAATCAATTTCTTCGCAAATCGATTGATTCCCCCCTACAATTACGCCCCTTCTGCCGGCAACTCAGACAACAAATGCAAAATCCTACCTTTGCTAATGAAATCTACTTGATGCTGAAGAAAAACTATCAAGATCATTTCTATCAGGTCCCTCAGTCGCAACTCCTCGTTTGACATAATGCCAGAACCCAAAACTGAATCTGAAGTGGAGTTGACCTGGGCACAGGCTTGGAACAATGCGCCTGGTCCAAAATCAACTAGAGAGGCTCTCACCCTCTTTGGGAAGGGGCTCGCGATGGGNACGGCGGATATAGTCCCTGGAGTCTCGGGTGGCACANTCGCTTTCATTACCGGCATTTACCAGCATCTNCTCTCAGCTATTTCCTCCATCAATTTGAGTTCGATCTGGCTTGGATTNCGGGGTAAATTCAAGGAAGCCCTAGTAGCAATCCATCTGAAATTTCTACTTGTCCTTTTNGGAGGAATTGTCGTTGCTGTATTGTCAACTGCTCGCTTAATGCACTTTCTGCTGGCTNATTATCCTGTAGAAATCTGGTCATTATTCTTTGGATTGGTTTTAGCCTCAATTTGGTTCGTTGGCCGAGCAATTCCTCGCTGGAATTTACTAGCCTTACTAACTACAACAGCAGGTGGACTTTTCGCCTACCAAGTTGTTGGGCTCATACCAATTCAAACTCCAAACTCNCCTCAGTTCTTGTTCTTTTGTGGGTTAATTGCAATTTGCGCGATGATCCTTCCAGGGCTGAGCGGCTCATTCCTATTATTAATTCTTGGGAAATATCAGTTCATCACGGGTGCTCTGCGCTCCCCATTTGAGGATGGGCATTTTGAAGCGTTGTTGNTTTTTATATCAGGATGTCTTATTGGAATCCTGTGTTTCAGCAGGATATTGAAATTCTCCTTGCAGCACTTTGAGCAAATAACCATGTGTTTATTGACTGGTCTAATGATCGGAGCAATGAGGAAAGTTTGGCCTTGGAAAGTCGTTATCGAGAGCGAGCTNATCAATGGAAAAGAATATGTGGTACGCGAGGAAAATATCTTACCTTTGATGGATGCTAGTCTCGTTGTGCCCTTGGTAATGTTTCTCCTTGGAATGAGCACCGTGATTATTTTGGAACAGNTAGNGCGCCAGCGATAACAATTCTTCCTACAGATCCCCGCAGACATCGTTCGCCATTNACCCAAGTTGCCTCCTGAAAATTCACGCCTGCTAATTCAAGAGGACGCTGAGAAAACTGATCAATATCNGAGCCCTCAAGATTGCTTCCCCAGAAGTTAGCTTGAAGCAGTTGCGTACCCTCCCAGGTGGTTCTNCTAAAGTCAGCAAATTTTGCCCAAGTTTTTTTTAAGCAGGAATATCGGAGTGAAGCACCAACAAGATAAGCCCCCCAGAGGTTGGCTCGGTGNAGGTTTGAGAAGTCCAAATTGGCATTTTGAAAATTAGCACCTTGGAGATTTGCTTTNTCAAGATTAGCCTGCTGAAGATTTACTNCNGTAAAATCTGCGCCTCGNAAATCCAGTTCCCTAAGATCAAATCCACTTAGGTTCATTCCTTTGAAATTTGCTTGCAGACCCATGGTACCTTTGGAATTCAACCATTCTTTGTGGGTTGTTAACTCTGCGTGAATTTTCTCAAGAGGCATCAAATCTCTTTAGGTTTTTGCAGTGACTTTTGTTNTTCCTTTGCCTGCTGCCTTAAACATGCTTTTGNGCGATCGATATTGTTTTCAAAGCAATTCTTCAGAATATTTTTCAGCCAAAGTGATTGTTCGTGTTTAGGTACCATTGNCAGNGTCATAAGAGCTTCAAGACGAGCACCTTCTCCAATAGCGAGTTCTTCAGCGATCAATGGGTGTTCCTGCTGAATAAATTTATCAAGTGCTGCTCCCANAAATTCTTCTTTGGTCATGGTGGAGGAACTAGTGCTGCTGCTGGTGTACCAAGAACTCAACCCCATCCCTTTTTTCATACCAGGAGGAGCCTCCATGTGAACTCCCACACCAAACCCAAAACGAGTATTCCGATTACCACAACCAATTAGCAGGAAGCAGCACACAATAATCATAGGCAAATAAAATCCTTGAGGATTCATCTTTGGGATTTCTCTTTAGATGTTGATGATCATTTGCCCTGATTCAGGGCAAATCAATTTATGGCCTTTGTGCAAAAACAAAGCGATCTCAAATCAACCAATTTGAAATCGCCAGAAAAGTTAGCTTGAACATAGACCAAGCTCCCAAAAATCAGAAGATAGANAAAAAGACGCATAAAGAAGCGTAGACNTGCGCTAGTATTCGTATTTTCAACCTCATCGNTCTTCATATTAATTNGGCGGCTTTTGATGGAGTTTTTGATTTCTTCTNGGGAATATATAGATCAGTGATNGTTCCTTCGAATGCTTCTGCGGCCATNGCAACTGTTTCTGAAAGCGTNGGATGAGGGTGAATGGTTGATCCGATATCAGAAGCGTCACAGCCCATCTCGATTGCCAAAGCACCTTCCGCAATCAAATCTCCAGCACTGGGCCCTACGATAGCGACTCCAAGAATTTGATTGGTCTGTTCATCAAAAATTACTTTAGTCATCCCTTCATCCCGGCCGAGGGCGAGCGATCTTCCNCTAGCAGCCCAGGGAAAAACACCTTTGCCATAAGCAATCCCGTCAGCCTTAGCTTGTTCTTCAGTCAATCCAACCCAAGCCACTTCAGGGTCTGTGTAAGCCACTGAAGGAATCACACGCGCATCAAAATGAGATTTCATACCAGCACAAACTTCTGCAGCTACTTTACCTTCGTGGGTCGCTTTGTGTGCGAGCATTGGTTGGCCAACAATGTCGCCAATTGCAAAGATGTGAGAAACGTTNGTTTTCATCTGGGAATCTGTAGAGATGAATCCACGTTCATCAACAGCCACTCCAGCTTTGTTGGCACTGATTTTAAGGCCGTTCGGGNCCCGACCAACGGAACTAAGAATTAAATCATAAAGCTGTGGTTCGGAAGGTGGCGATTTCCCCTCAAAAGTTACTAATAACCCTTCTTTTGATGCGATGACTTTGGTTACTCTGGTTTCCAACCAAATATTTTCATAGCGTTTACTGATCCACTTTTCGAAGGGTCGAACAACGTCTCGGTCTGCTCCCATCATGAGTCCCTTCAACATCTCAACAACCGTTATTTCTGCACCCAGNGCATGATATANGGTAGCCATTTCCAAACCAATGATACCCCCTCCGATAACGAGCATCTTTTTTGGTCGGCTTCGCAATTCGAGGGCTCCAGTTGAATCAACAATCCTTGGATCATCAGGTAAGAAAGGTAATGAAACAGGTACTGATCCTGCGGCGATGATNGCTTTTTCAAATTTGATCGTCTTGGAATTACCATCTTCACAGACAACGCGGAAATGAAATGGATCTAGAAACTCTCCATATCCTTCAACGACTCTGACCTTTCGCTGCTTTGACATTCCAGTCAAACCACCAACGAGGTTCCCAACAATGCTATCCTTCCAGGAGCGNAGGGAGTCTATATNAATCTCTGGTGTTCCAAACTGGATTCCATGACTTGACATGGATTGAGCTTCCTCAATCACCTTTGCAGCGTGAAGCAATGCCTTTGAGGGAATACAGCCAACGTTTAGGCAAACTCCTCCAATTTTTCCTTTTTCAATCAAGATGGTGTCCAGCCCTAAGTCTGCAGCTCGGAAAGCTGCNGTGTACCCTCCAGGACCAGACCCCAAAACAACGACTTGCGCTTCTAGATCTGCTTTTCCTNTATGAAATGCTGCTTGAGGTGGTTCTTGAACAACGGAAACGGTTTTCTGTGCTTCATCAAAGATTTTCTTGTCNTCNGTTGCAGCTACTGCTNNCATTTTGAGGATTGTACTTCCCTCAGATACCATGTCACCTACTTTTACCAGTAGTTCTGCAACTACTCCAGCTTGAGGTGCGGGGATATCTATCGTGGCTTTATCTGATTCAAGTGTGATCATACTGGTTTCAGCCTCGACTAAATCTCCAGGTTTCACAAGGATCTCAATAATTTCCACATCCTGAAAATCGCCAATATCTGGNACATGGACTTCAATCACACTCATGTGCAAGCTCCGAAAGGGTANAACATATTAAAAATTAGCAAGTTCTGGTTTCCAAAAAATCTGCTATCGGGTATGACATAGCCTTCAGGGAGAAGCAAGTGACACATCTCCAGCAACTTAGAACCCNAGACAGTAAATCGACATGCGCAGAATCATAAGATCTCTCCCACCATTGAGCTGGGTTATNATAATTACAATATTATTGATTGGCTGTACCAAGAAAACCACAACAGAGAACCCAAGACCTATTTCAATAGCGGAGATTAATGCATTGAAACTTGAATCGAGCCCTGATCTTGAGGCTTTACGACGAGCCCTGGGGTATTCCATCAAATATTATAAGCGATTACCGACAGATCAACGATTTCGATATGGAAGTGTTGAGTACTCTCCTGAGGAAATGATTGNTTCTCAGCAGTACTTTTTGAGGATTCTTAATTTACCTGAGGTGGAAAGACTTGAAAAACTTCAGCAAGATTTTTTGTGGTTNGAAAGTTTGAATGAAAAGAATCAGGCCTTCTTTACAGGTTATTATGAACCTCTCTTGAAAGGTAGTTTGAATGAGTCAGAAAAATTTNCTGTNCCTCTCTACGNAGTGCCTGGTGATCTGGTGACCGTCAATTTGAGCAACTTTGATGAAAAGTATGGCAATGGGATTTTACGTGGAAAAATCGTAGATCAGAAATTTGTCAAATATGATGATCGTAATGAGATNTCATATCAAANNTCCCTTGAAGNTCGTGCNACTCCATTAGCTTGGGTAANNAATGACATTGAACTNTTCTTCCTACAAATTCAGGGTTCTGGGGTGATTGAGTTACCGAATNGAGATCTTTATCGAGTTAACTACGCTGATCAAAATGGGCATCCTTACCGGGCTATTGGTAAAATATTACTNGGGGAAATCCCCAGGGAAAAAATGTCTCTGAAAGCGTTGAAAGAATACCTTTATGACCACCCAGAGCGAGTANAGGAAATTCTAAACTACAATCCTAGTTATACTTTTTTCCGACATATCCCTGGAGACGGTCCTTTGGGAAATATTGAAGTACCGCTGACCCCTGAACGNTCCATCGCAATGGATCATCGGCTTGTGCCAAAGGGAGGATTGGTCTTCTACGAAACAAATCTNCCCTCTGAGTTTTCANCATCAAAGGAAATACTACAANGNTTTGCAGTTGTCCAGGATACAGGGGGGGCAATCAGAGGCCATGGAAGGGCAGATATTTTCTGGGGGAGAGGCNCTCCTGCTGAAGAGATAGCAGGACCAATGAAAGAAAATGGCAGGATTTTCCTGCTGGTAGCACGTAAGGAAGTATTGAACGCAGAGAGTGAGATATCAACTACAGTGGCAAAAAGGTGATCGCAAAGGGGCAGTTATGGAAACTCAATCAAAAATTGATGAGGTGATGNTAATCAATCTAGTNGAAAGATTGCTTGGATAGATGAGAACCAATCTAGATATCTCAAGGCAAGTCTTGGAAGCAGTANGNAGTGAGCAGAGTGTTNAATNGAGTAATACCATGCAGGAAAATCAGANCAAGCNTATGTNATCACTNTCNGCNACNAGTCCACCAAAGATGATTTGGNCGGAACTTATTCGATAATTTAGAGAAATTTTCNGAGNGTTTCTGGAATTTCAGCGTCACACTTATACNATGATAGAGTTTGTCCNAGAGNCTACCAATGTTTTGCATGCTATCTCCAGAGGACTTTATTCGAGAAGTCTGCAAAATNCTTCCTTACCAGNAAGAGCAACTCATCTAAGTTTTGCAGGAGTTAGAAAATCGATTGGACAGCGTACCGAAGAGCTAGCTATCAACTCATTAGTCATTGGTGAGTTGCCAGAGAGTCAGATTGCGATCAGAGTGCCGCATTCGATGTTGNAGCANAGTTGAGAGGTATTTGTTGCAGGTAGAAAGGTAAGCGGNATCCGCAGCAAGATTGGTGGTTTCATNCGGATCATTTTTCAAATCGAACANTAGCGGAGGATGCTTGGCAAAATGAACATATTTGAAATCATTATCTCTCCAGAGACAAAGCTGTTGATTTTCGAACCGNCTATCTTCNTCACGCTGTACATGCCTTTGGGGCAGTGAACGCCAATCAAATTCACAAAATATCCCGGTTTTCCAGTCCTTAGGTATTTCAGACTGCAAAATAGGCAGTAAACTTCTACCATCCATTGCCAATGGAATCTCTTGGTCTAACCAAGCTAAAATNGTTGGTGTAATGTCAACATGTTCACTGAAGGCCGAAACGGTGATGCCATGACTGGCAGGGTTTTTAGGATTTCGCAGAATTAGTGGAATATGCCATGACTGGTCGAAACAGCCTCCCTTTCCCCACAAATGATGGTCGCCTAACTGTTCTCCGTGATCACTTGTAAAAATGATCAAAGTTTCGTCCCACTGCCCCGTTTCCTTCAGTAAATCAAAGACCTTCCCAAGATTTTTATCAACCTCTGTGATCAACCCTAAATAAACTGCTTTGGCACGGAGGATATCTTCATCACAAAGCCGAAGCATATTTGCTTGGCTCCCAAAGTAATCNAATGTNTCAATTTTTTGCTGCCAAAGTTCTAACAAAGGATGCAATGCCGCATNGCTCTCAAGTGAGTTGCCTCTCTCTGGAAGAGATAGCTCTCTCCAATTGTAGAGACGATTGTAGGGTGCAGGTGCGATCAAGGGAGGATGTGGTCTCAACAGGGAAATATGAATGAACCAATCCTCGTTACGATAATTGCGGATCGTATGGCAGGCATGATGGGTTAGGTAGGCAGTNTCGGAATGCTCTGCAGNATAAAATGCAGATTCGTCACAGAAACGGCCTTCTGTAATTTTCTCTGGAGAATGATGAAAGACCGATTCTGATGGATCAGGTCTGTCGTAGCCTTGATCCTCAAGCCAATCTAGCCAGCCCACNAAATACCCGAGGTTGAAATCAATAACNGATTTGAATCCGGGNAAAATACTTTCAAATGTGTCTAAACTGGGGTCCTTGGAATGAACGTGTCTGGGATCCACTGAGGTATCACTGTACCCGTAGAGTAAAGNCTCAATTCCAGCTTTGCGCACTTCCAAAGCGAGGTTGGTATGCCTGCGGTCAAGNGGTGTTCCATTGGTCACTGATCGGTGATTACAAGCATATAGTCCAGTGTGAAGCGACGCTCTTGAAGGGCCACAAGGGATTGAATTNGTGAAGTGTTTGAGNAAGAGAGAACTCTCTGCTGCCAGACGGTCTAGATTTGGAGTTGGTTTGAGGGAATGCCCCGTACATCCAAGATGGTCGAACCGGAATTGATCAGCTGTAATCAGCAGAACCTTACGAGGCATTGATTCCTCCCAAGTTATCGAGAGTGGGAATGGCAGACATCNGATTCCANGTGTAGTCTTCTTTCGGTTCGAGAAAAATTTGCTCCACAGGCCCTTGCTNCACAATTTTGCCATGCTGCATGACGATGACTTGTTCGCAAANATTGGTGATTACACTAANATCATGGGNNATGANAAGAATTGTCAGGCCCAGTTCTTTCTGTAGTTCCTTAATGAAGTCAAGAATTTCAGCCTGGATTGATANGTCTAGTNCGCCAACAGCTTCATCTGCGACAATGAANGACGGATGACAAATCAGCGCTCTGGCAATAGCGATCNATNGTCTCTGCCCTCCTGAGAAAGCGTGNNNCAAACGTCTGAGATGCTCTAGATCCAGTCGGCAACGTATTNCAATTTCACGAACTCGCAAATCAATTTCATTACGATTTTGCGTCAGTTGCATTGCCTCCAAAGGTTCCGCGATAATGTCNCTATCGGTCAAGCGNAGATTCAAAGAACCATACGGGTNTTGAAAAACCATCTGAGCATGTTGACGAAAAGCCNTTAGCGATGAGCCATTCAGGTCATTCAGATCAAATTTTTCATCCTTGAACTAATAAATGATACTTCCTGTTTGAAAAGGAGTGGCCTTCAGCAGGGCTCTTCCCAAACTGGGTTTTACCAGTTCCACNTTCTCCAACAAGACCAATAATCTTTCCAGTTGGAATCTNAAATTTAGCTGCTGAGACAGNNGTAAAGCTNCNCCNTTTTAGCAATCCNNNACTGCTTNCGTAAANAATATCCAGATCTTTTATCTTCACGAGAGAGATCCGGGGTTCCTGTTCACTCGATTTCGTCGCTTCCTTACGTTTCAACTAAAGTTTTTGGGGACTAGGTACTTGCTGCCAGCAAGCGCTATGTGTATGCGTGAGATGGGATCAGGAGTGTTTTTTACGGGTCCGTGCCACACAATTTCACCAGATTGCATGACACAAAGATCATAGGCCATTTTGAAAATGACACCTAGATCATGTGTGATAAAAAGCATCGCCATCCCAAACTGCTGTATCAGTTCGAGTAACAGATCGAGTACTTGAGTTTGAATAGTAACTTCTAGAGCAGGATTGTCCCTACTGGATTATCCAGCTTGTACTGTGTTATCGTCTCACTAGGCGTCGAAGAATGGCTTATCCAAGGAATATACAAAATTACTGGAACTTGGAATCCATGTTTTGGTTTCTCAACATGGTCATGGAAAAATCATTGTCGGTGATTCACACGAATATGGAGACTCCCCGGCCATCTTCTATCAAAAAGTAATTGAGGACCTGATTCGGAGTTATCTAAGCAGTTTTCTTTCTTTGCCCGATGCACACGTTTCAGAGCGCTGGTTGGACAACTATGTGAGCCCCCCTCTGATGAACCCTGGATTTATAAGCCGATTGATGGAGTAATGCTTGTCAACAGGATTGGGGGAGTTGGTATGACAACCAGTTTTGGTCTCGCCCAAGAAGTTTTTCCAGAGTGCTAATTCAAATTTGCTTCACCTTGAACTTGTCGGGATCTACAGCGAAAATTTTTTTGAAAACAATCAACCACTTTTGAAAATCATCTTGGTTTGACTGAAATGAAAGTAGCCATCTACAATACCCTCGCCGACTTTCAACAAGCAACACCTCCAGAATTTTCTGACGAAATCAGCAACAGAGTTCGTGAGATTATTTGGCAGGTAAGGGCTCAGGGTGACAAAGCTCTCAAAGATTTGACTAGCCGATTCGATGGTGTATCGCTGGATCAAATCCTTGTTCCAAGGAAGTATCTGAAGACCTGTCTTGAAACTATGGATAAGCCCCTTCGTTCGGTGTTAGAAGAGGCTGCAGATAATATTCGCTGCTTTCACCAAAGACAAAAGCAGCAGAGCCAGATGGAATTTGAACCAGACGGTACTCTGCTAGGTTGGAAGGTCACTCCTGTTGATGCTGCAGGTGTTTATGTGCCGGGTGGAAGAGCAGTCTATCCTTCAACACTGCTAATGAACGTTATCCCTGCTCAGGTTGCTGGAGTGCCCAGACTGGTCATGGTGTCTCCACCAAATCGAGAAACTGGCTTTCCCCATCATTTGATTTGTGGGGCAGCTGCCTTGGTGGGTGTAGAGGAAATCTATGCAGTTGGCGGAGCACAATCTGTTGCTGCGCTCGCCTACGGTACAGAGTCTATCAAGAGAGTTGTAAAAATAACTGGACCTGGAAACGCATATGTTGCCGAGTCAAAAAGACAAGTATACGGTATTGTAGGGATCGATTCGATTGCGGGCCCAAGCGAAATCATGGTGGTTTGTGACCGAGAGGACATTCCTGTAGAATTCTTGGTGAGAGATCTACTCTCCCAAGCTGAACACGATCCAGATGCAGGTGCAGTTCTGGTCACAACATCACGATGCCAAGCAGAGGCTGTTGCAAAAAGATTGGAAGAGTTGATCCCAACCTTACCCAGAAAGGAAATTCTCGAAGAATCCTTCCGCCAAAGATCTGGGATCATTGTGGCTGAAAATTTAGAAGATATTTTTGATGCTATCAACGAGATCGCTCCCGAACATTTAGAGGTGCTGACTCAAAACCCAATGCAGGATTTACATCGCATTCGTAACGCGGGAGCAATTTTCTTGGGCCCCCACACCCCTGAACCAGTGGGGGATTATTTTGCTGGACCGAACCATACGCTTCCTACCTCCGGCGCTGCCCGCTTTGCTTCTCCTCTTGGTGTCTCAGATTTTGTAAAAACTAGTTCAATCCTCTCTTATTCCAAGTCAAAGCTCCAACAACAAGGCCCTTCTGTGATGCGTTTTGCTCAAGAGGAGGAGTTGTTTGCTCATGCAGAAGCTATCCGGGTTCGTTTGGAAAGTAATTTTTGATGTGAATCCTTCCAGAATTTTTCAATCTCAATCCAATCTGCTCTCTTTTCTCCTCTTCTCAGCCTCCTCTTTGAGTAGTTATTCTTGATTTTTTGATTTTTTTCTTCAAAACGTAATATTTTGGTAAAATTTTTCCGCAAATATTGTAAAATTTTAATATTGGACTAAAATTTTTTCTTAAAAAAAGTAGAGAAGTTTTTATATAAGTAAAAGAATGTATTAAAAACCTACTAAAAAATTTACGTTTTCGACCAAAGGCATCAATCTAGAAACTTCGTCACCATTTGACGTGGTATTGGATTCTCAAGACAAAACTAATC
>NYVT01000022.1:0-49688 GCA_002684675.1 Deltaproteobacteria bacterium | reverse complement strand
GCAAACCCCGAGTCTTAAAAACACCCTGAAGTTCGCCTCGCCTCACATCGACTCTCAAAGAACTCACGATAACTCGCGAAAGCTTACGAGAATATAAAAGTGTTCTGATTAAGTCAATGAGAAAAATCAGAAAATTTCGGATTCTTTAAAAGCCATCACACTCTCAATAGATGAAGTGTCCAGNAGCCAGATCAAAAGGCGCTCNATACCCAATGCCATTCCACAACTTGGGGGCATTCCTTCCACCAAAGCATNAAGAAATTTGTGATCTAACNCAACGTCTATTTTTCCGACTNNGCTCCGATGGATCAATTCTGTTTCAAAGCGTTGTCTCTGTTCATCTGGTNCTGTCAGTTCACCGAAACCATTNGCGATCTCCATCCCTGAGACATAGCATTCAACTCTTTCAGCAAATCCATNTGGATTGAGTTGGGCAAGGCTAGCNAGCTGGGGTGGCCAATCTGTGACTAAGCAGGGTCTCTCCCACCCAAGTTGTTTCTCAAGCTCATCCCAAATTCTTCCAAAAACGACTTGGAAGGTCTCTTCATTGATCCTTTGCTGATTGATCCAATCCCCATGACCATTATTATCGAGCTTTTCGAGAAGATCTNCCGCTTGGTCGGTTGGTCTTATTTCAAACTGCCAAAATTCCTTNAGAAGATCATTCACAGTTGTGAGTTGCCAAGCATCTCCCAACATTTTGTACTTTTTTGGTGAAATCCATTCTCTTGGAAGGTACTTAATCATCTCTTGGATATCTCCACATAGACGCTGCCAGTTCTCCCCAACACGATACCATTCAAGCATCGTAAACTCGGGGTTGTGCCAACGACCTACCTCCTGCCCTCTGAAGCAGGCACTGATTTGGTAAATCTTTTCAAACCCACCAACCAACATGCGTTTCATTTGGAATTCTGGCGANGTCACCAAGTATCCCTGATTACATTGGATTAAATNAAAATGCGCTTCAGGATTTGGTGCTTTGACTCTTGCTGGAGTTTGAACTTCAAGAAAATTCTGCTGGTCGAACCAATCTCGAATACTCCGGAGTATATAATGTCTTGCTTTTAGGCAATGAAAGCGTGANGGGGATTGATTGAGCTTTCGCCAGCGGAGTGCATCACCATTGGCTTTCAGGCCCTTCGGAGGTGTATAGAGAACTTTTTCTGGAATGAATTTGCCCTGACTCGATTGGATAAGGACCAGAGCGCCATCAGTGATTTTTAAATTCTGATCGGCTTTTACAGAGAATTGTTGCTCCTGCCATAGGAANTGGAATTCTTCCTCAGATTCATCAGATCCCTGACAGCGAGCAATGAAAGNGGGTGGGAAATCTAGCGGCATGCTGACTTAGCACCGGCAAATTCTAATATTCACTCAAAGACGCAGCTGTCACTCATCGAGTTGGAGATTGACACCATATTACTCATGATTTTGTTGGTATTCTGTAATGGCCTGTTTCCCGATTTCATCAAAGTCCCTAATCAAAGCNAATTTTGCATCATCAGCAGGTTCTTTCCAGACATGCTCTGGCTTCCAAAGATTTTCNGCAACACCGTTTAAGTANACTCGTTGGTACTTAGGGGTGACGTTCAGGTTAAAGCTCCCCGGATTGACCCAGATTTTCAGTTTCGGTGGCTGATCTTCTGACATTGGAAGATTCAGTTTATTGAATGCCTCCCAATAGAGCTTTCGTGCTGGCAAGCTATTAAATCTTTGATAGAACGTGTGCATCGGTTGGTTTTTTGTGCTTGCAAGCCCAGGATCTTTGTCGATAGTTGGCGTTTTGTTCAAATCAAATGTGAAAACAAATTGTTCATCGAAATTCGTTCTGACNATGGCTGCGCAACCTAGCGGACGATCCACATTACAGACAATCATCACATCGTAAAGATAGTAAATATTCTCCAAGAGTTCAGTCGAACTGACCCGAATTGGTTTGCAGTAACTCTTGATGTCACCCGCAAGATTCTGCAGATCATCCGCAGTGACAGGATTGGAAGCTACAACGCTTCTTGAAGAGACTGCGTTTTTCTGGAAAGAGGTCATCGCCCGAGCATCAAACCCGATGTACTTACTGAAAACACACCGAGTTACACCTTCGACTAGATTTGACTGAAACATCTCAAGCTGATTACCACCACTACCACCAGCTTTCTTAGATATCATTGCCTTGAATTTCCATTTCTCCTTTTTCGGCTCGAACTCCAAAAGAATTACATTTCTGGGGATACAGAGCGATTTGGAAATAGGGAGTGGGACCTGAAATGGGCGACGATTAAAATTCTTTTCAAAGTGATACTTAAAAATGACATTTTCCAAGGGATCNCCAGCGAGTGGAANTCTAGACTGGAAAATAATTTTTTCAACGACCTCTTTATTGAGTTCTGCCTGAAACTTCTCGCCATAGTGTTTTGTAACGGAAGCGGATAGCTCTCCAACTTTTCTGCGATCATCCTGAATTTGAGCAATCTGACGCTTTTCAATAACATTCAGTTCTGCATCAGTCTCTGCTTTATCTACTACAGACATATCCACGATCAACATCCGATCCATCAACTTATCCAGCGGTTTNGTCAAAATCTTTTCAACGCGCTCTTTCTCTTCATTATTCTTGGTGACTTGAGAGATATATTGGCTCATTCGATTGATGGTATTTTGATTGCCAATTTGAATCAGTCTACGTTCCGTATTTTTCATACTGTCGAGGAAAAGCTTTTTCAAAACAGTTTCCTTCACCTGAGCCACGTCNTCTCGACCTTGGGANAANTTCATCAAATCAATCCGAGGTCCCTCTTCAGCGTAAAACTTCGTATAGAAGCGATGCACTGCCTTGAAGCGCCAGGAGGAGTTCTTATCGAGGTAGATAGGTTCCCCAGATGTTGTGTCCAAATCAATGACATCTGAAGCGCGAATGTGCTGAGCAAAGCAGAAAAGCATCTCTGTTTGTACTTCGGGGTCTTCGAAGCGCATTAGCATTTCAGTAAACTTGATCCACCAAGGATCTCGGACGAGCTGGGGGAATTCCTCTTCCATACTTTTGATGATATCGACGTAGGGGCCTGTCATCTCTTTTTTTATGAAGGCTCGCTCGTTCGGGAAGATCAATAGCTTGGTAAGACTAGTCAACTCAGGAGTATCCTCATCACAAGTCAGCATCTCAATCCACCAAGTGTTTAAGAGAGCCTTGGGCAGGTTCCGGTGGCTAATCTTCTCACTTTCCCTAAGGAAAATCGGGATTACATAAGTCAGAAANACTTCTCTGGATGGCGCATAGTCTCCCCAGTTTGGCAGATTTCTAAGTTTGAATGTTTCCTGATTTTCAGCAGCAACTCTTGGATCTGGNTCTTCATCTCCTTCATGCTCTCGATGTTGGGTCACTTCCCAGTCAGGGAAAACACCAATATTCGAAAGAATTTTGACTTCTTCAGGTAGTGAAAAAGGCATCGGAGACAAGCCACATAGCAGCGTTGCAGGATTNAGCAGCAGNTCATTGAGCATATTGGAGTATGCCATGCTGCCTTCTGNCGACACCAAGAATGGGGTGTGCTGACCTGCTCTCTGCTTACGGAGGATATTCACGAAATAATGAGCTTCCTGAGCAGGATATTTTGCCAGTTCGTATTCTTCAGCGAAATAGATCTTGCGAGAAGTGCCTGGCTCANANAGAGCTTCATTGCGTATTGCTTCCTGCACCACTCTTGCGTTGACTAAATCTACCATCCTTTTCAAAAANCCCTTACGAGCTTGATCTTTGAGCGGAANAGATTGAATCACTTCCAACATCTGTTGNTCCAGTCCTACTTGCTGGCCCACATCGGTATGCCACTCAGCTGCATCTTGGGCGACTTCCCAACGATAACTTTCAGAGACATGCTCCAAAAATTGCTGAACAACCTTNCCTCGGGATGGATTTTTCTTCAAATGTTCCATCAACACCTGCCGCTGTTGAGCAGGAGGAAATTTACTAGGTTCTACNCCTGCCGCTTTAGCAGGCTCCTCCAATAACTTCATCACTACTCGTTGNCCCAATACACGGTCGCGGTAGAAAATGATTAACCGTCCAAGCGCAGCATTAANATCCATTGAAGTGACAGAATTTGGGAAGCAGCTGCCCTGAAGTTTCCGAGCTGGGATGTTTTTGAGGAAAGGGAAAAAGAGAATCAATGCGTTCCTAAACAAGTCACCTTCTGGTAACTTGCGCAAAATGAGAGGAATTTGAGACCAGAAGAACTGCATTTGCTTGCCTGANTCCATCTTGCTGATCAAAGCCCGACAAGTTTTACGCATCAGTAAGGTGTAGGTACTCGGGAAAATGATATCGATNATTTTCTGCTGTTCTGGGCTGAGACCTTCACCATGATCNTCGATCATNTGATCTNTCACTTTTTGCTTTAGCTGCTCTCGCTTTTCTTCTGGGAATTGGAGGAGATAGCGATCGTAAGCAGAACTGATGATCTTGAAGGCTAATGCAATGAAGAAATCAGCATCGGTCCAATTGTGCTCGTATCGAGGCTCTGTGCCAAAAATCACCTGTGCATCAACGTCAGAATCAGGCTTGTGGCCGATACCTCCNAGACTCCCAATCGTACTAAGTGTTTGCACAATCGGCTTCTCGCTTTTCCCAAAATCATTAACCAGTTCACCAAACTGTTCCTGCAGATGGGCCATCCAATTCCCTTCACCATCACGCTTGGACTGCTCTGGCAACCAACGATCGATCCCATCAATACCGTACATCGAATTCTCACAAAAAACGTGATAACGATCACGGTGCATCATTGGTTTTCCAGTCTCTGGATCAACACCTTTCTTGTAAGTGATATCGAGATTAGGTTGATCAGACGGATTGACATCAAAGATGAAAATACTTTCGTAAACNACTTGGCGCATNCCTTCATCTGCCACCTCAATGAGNCTCTGCATTCGAGCCCGATTAAGTTTACCCATTTCATCAAATTCTTTCTGCGATTGCTCCTTCCAAGCATCTACTTGCTCATCGGAGAAAGTCTCACGNATACTTTCCAGCAAACTGCTTCCCTGGAGCCCCTTNACAATAGTCTTAATTCGTTTTTCAAGATCNCCTGTCTTTGGATTGCAGGGAACTTCCTGATAGAGTTCCATCAAAATTTTAACTTGTTCTGCTGCAACCGGAGAAAGTGAATCTTCTCCCTGCTTGGCATCGCTTTTTTTCTGCGAAGCGCCTGNAGAATCTTCTTTTTTGCCCAGGATAATATCCCTGAACTTCANCATGCTTTTCATAGTAGCCTTAAGCTTTAACGCGCTCTACGTATTCGCCTGTTCTAGTATCAATTTTCAACAACTCTCCCTCAGAAATAAACATTGGGGCATTCACAGCATAACCTGTNGAGACCACAACGGGCTTAGATGCCCCCGTGACCGTATTCCCCTTTTCTCCTGGAGGAGCTTCAACAACTTCTAAAACTACAAAATTGGGAAGGGTGATTCCAATCGGCCGTTCGCGGAAGAAAGCNACGTTCACTTCCATGTTGTCCATCAAGTAGTTTGTGGCATCCCCGACGAGGTCAGCATCCAGAGCNACTTGCTCATAACTGCTGTTGTCCATGAAATGAAATTCCCCATCACCCTCATCTCTGTAGAGGAATTGCATGGTCCGATCCTGAGTATCGGCAGGCTTCAGTTTCTCACCTGTCTTAAAGGTTCGATCTAATACCGAACCATTGATTAGATTGCGAATTCGAGTCCTTGTAAATGCATTTCCTTTACCCGGCTTCACAAACTGAAATTCGATGATGGCGTAGGGTTCNCTATCCAACTCTATTCGCAANCCTTTNCGGATATCAGCCGTTTCGTACACGGTCTCCTTTGCTTGAGATCATATTGAATTTTGTTTCCAATTTCTTAATGTCTGGGTGTGAAATTTTAAAGCAAATACCTTGTTTCCTACCACAAAGCTCTCTATTCTGCCCCAAATTTTTCCAAAATGAATCATTTTTGAAAATTTTTTTNCTCATTNCCTTCTGATTTCTGAACCTTAATGAAACCACTTTCGTTCAATCCTGCAAGCCCGTGGCAACAGCAATTTTGTTTTAAGGGAGTAAAGTGCCTCATCGTCTGCCGNGGCCCTATTCGACTTGAGGTCATGCAAGTCTTGGAGGAACTAGGTGCACGATACGGCATTCTCCTATCAGAAAAAGACAGCATCACATATCCACAAACTCTTGCTCCTGAACTGCGTTTCCTCGCCAATCGTCATGAGCAGGTCCACCATATCCCCGATTATGTAGGCTCATCACGAGAGGAACGACATCAATGCATTGATAAAATTCTTAGTCTCTGCAAAAAGCACAACTACACACATCTCTTTGCTGGCTATGGTTTCATGGCCGAGGATGGTGACTTCGTAAAGCAGATCGAAGAAGCGAATATTTGTTTTGTTGGCCCCAGTGCAAACGTAATCCNGCAGGCAGGCTCAAAAGATGAAGCCAAACAATTGGCTCGTAAGCTAAACGTATCGGTTACTCCGGGTGAAGATCGAATCACTGCACGTACTCTTTTGAANAAAGCNGGAGACAAACATCTTTCTCAATTTCTCAAAAACCTAACCAATCAACACCAACTTNCTGTACCAACAGATTGGCATCTCACTTCAGAAATAATGGACCAAGCTGAGCAAGTTCTTCAGGCTTCCTACAAGCGCCGGATCGATCTGTTCAGCATAGAAGAGCTACAAGCAGAAACGCTCATCTGTTGTAAGGAGATCTGGNCAAAAAATCCNGGCACGCGACTTCGCTTCAAGCATATTGGAGGTGGTGGTGGGAAGGCNCAACGGGTCATTCAAAGTGAANCTGAGGTGGAATCAGCNGTTAGAGCTATCTTGATGGAAGCCCGAGTGACTGGTCCNGGTGACAACAAGGCCTTCCTNATCGAGATGAACATTGAAGATACTCGTCACAACGAAGTCCAGTTACTTGGTAATGGCCAGTGGTGCATAGAGTTGGGTGGNCGTGACTGTTCTCTACAGATGCACGAACAAAAATTAGTTGAATTTTCACTTACTGAAGAGCTGCTTGAACAAACTATTGCAGAATATCTTGAAGCTGGCANAAACCGTCAAGCAGAGACACTTNAGCAGGACCAAGTCGTGCTACGTGAGATGTGTAAACAAGCACANGGCTTTGGAACGGCTCTAGGGCTGGATAACGTATCTACCTTTGAGTGCATTGTTGAGGGAGACCAACACTACTTCATAGAAGTAAACACTCGAATTCAGGTCGAACATCGGGTCACAGAGATGGCATACAAGCTTGAATTTACTAATCCAGAAAAGCATGACGACAGCTTCCAAGTAGATTCTCTAGTTGCCGCAATGTTCCTAGTTGCCTGCTACGGGAAAATCCTTCCTAAACCACAACGTCAACTCCGAAATCTTTCGGGAATGGAAGTTCGCATCAATGCTACCAATCAGGGACTACAGCCTCATGCTGGGGGAATTTTACACTATTGGTCGACACCAATTGAAGGAGAGTTACGAGACGACCAAGGGATTGGATTAAGAAATCCTGATACAGGTNTATTCCAACCTTATCATCTTGCTGGTGCCTACGATTCAAATGTAGCTCTGTCCGTTACATGGGGTAGGACACGTCTNGAAAATCTTGAGCAAATGGCNCNTGTTCTCAGAGAAATGGAAGTACGGGGAACCGACTTACAACTCAACCTGTCGTTTCATTATGGGCTNNTGTATTGGATGTTGGGTGTGGATTCGATGGTTAAACCAAACACACGTTTTGTGGAGTCCTACCTTGCGCTCTGTAGCAAGCTGAGTCTGGGTGCGAAAGATATCGACTTGGAGTTCGCCTGGCAGCACTTGAGCGGATCAATCAAAGAGCTCGGTCCAGAGGCTTTGAGAGCTTTTGAACGGAAACAAACGCTGCTGCTAAGACCATTACGGCGTTTGCTGAATATGCCACACCTTCTCGCCGGATGGCTTGCCAAACGTCAAAAACCTCGATGGGAAATTCAGAATCAGAAGATTCAGTGGTGTCAGAACCCGATTCATGTGCTGCGAGAGCTTTATCGTTACCTACATTGGGAGAAAAGAAGTGGACTACCTCCCAGTGAAATTATCTGGGAGGATGATCATTTGCTACTCGAGGAAGGATTCAGGTTTTATGCAGATTTGGGAAATCGCTTGGGTTATCCCGAATGGGACNCTTTGCAGAAAATTCTCGGAAANAANGCTCCTGTTGGTTTTGACGACAAGCTCTGGTCAGACGTACAAGCAGCACATGCTGGNTTTCAAGTCGGCCTGGTTCCCTTGCTGAGTATTCCCATCTCATTGGGTATCAGCAGCGGGTATTTTGACTGGAGTTGCAGTAGAGAACTGATTCCNCTTATTCCAAAAGAGTTTCAGGACACANAACATATCAAACAGTACTCNCAGGCACTGGCACCTCCACCACCTTCTCACAGTAATGAGGTNCGTAGTTGGACAGGAGGAACCTTCTACGCTTGTGAAACACCTAGCAGCCCNCCCTACGTGGAGGCTGGCCAACATGTGGAGCAAAATGATATGCTTGGGCTGTTAGAGGTGATGAAGATGTTTAATCCCATTAGGGCAGAATTTCCGGGTACNGTCCGGCAGGTGTATGTAGGTGCCTCNGGGGGCACTCTGGTTTCAANGGGACAACTGCTCTTCCTAATAGAACCTGACCACCCAATTGCTCAAGAAGATGCAAACACTTTGGCAAAATATCGTCAGAAGAGTACANTCAATNTTCTCACTCTTTGAAGNTGAGACAGTGATCAAGCTGTNCCTTGCTGGAAGCAGCACTTTCAATTCCTTTNTTGCTGCTAGTACTGTAGAANCNGAACCGGATTACTGAAGCTATCGCAGGTGGGATTCAGTAACAAAAANAGACCTAACGTATCTCGAGCCAATTTAGCAACTGGATGGTTTCAATGTTGCTTGCGGAACCAGAAGATAAATTACGGCAAATAGGTTCCCATCAAGTCGCATTGATTGGCCGTATATTTTCTAATTGGCAACTTTAATGGCAAGTTGCTTCAGGTTTGCCCTCAATGACACTGGGAAGCCTTCAGAAAGGTGGAATAGAACAATAGAATTGGATTACTGTACTGCCTTAGCACAACACAAATTCAATGTTTTCTATCTTTCCAGTCCAGCTTGACCCACTCCTCGAAGGTCTGATATCTATTGAAGAAGCAACGTAGGTTGCTGCAGTGAAGCTTCATTTTTCAACTCTCAAACGGTTGACACTCATGCGAATCGCCATTTTGGCTGCAATCGGTATAGGTGCATTTTTATTGGTATTCTTACCAGGATACTTCTTTCTGCTTCCTTCGAGCTCAGAAGTACCCGAAATGGTAGCTCCTGCAGACGAGGAAAGCGAAAGCTGAGAGAGACTACTATCGATGCACGGATGAGTTGAACCTGTTTGGGGAAACCGTGCTGGACGCACGGATTGTATCAACGCCAGATCCTGAGGAGGTAGCATGTCTATCCATGTTAGTTTCAAAAACATGAAACATTCTGATGCAGTTAAAGAGCACGTTAACGAACTCTTTGATGACCTGTCGAAGATTACCGACAATAAGTACCCCTTTCATGTGCATCTGACTCGTCAGAAAGATGAGAGCTATCACGTAGGTATCAACTGCAGTTACCAACAAAAGATGCTTGCAAGCAATTCCGATGATAAAAATCTCTATAAGGCTCTGGCGCGTGGAGTGGACTCCATGCGTACCCAAATCATCCGCAAATCAGACAAACTGAAGGCTTTGTAGTGCTCCAGCACCCAGAGCACTGGGTGCTTTCTCCATTTCACCCGATCTTGCTTCAGCCATGCGCTCCTCATTGCTCCTCACATCGCTTTTTTTTCTCGGAGTAGCAGAAAGTTTTGCTGGCTGCGAGGGAACCATGATGGGGGCTACAAGCGAAGATCCTTTGCTTTCCTCTGTAGACCTAACCTTCTCTCCGATTTACTCCTCTGCGACCACTTCCGGAACATCCAATTGCCCAAATTGGGAAATTACGCTGCAGGAACGCTTCGCGCGTTGGCAGTTTTTAGTTGCCAACCAATCCATGCTCGAAGAAGAAATCGCAACAGGCCATGGGCCACACTCCGAGGCGCTAGGAGCTTTGTATTATTGTTCTGAGGTCGGCCAACAGCAGTTTGGTAATTTCCTTCGGTTGCATCAGGAGAGGATTGATTTTCACTTACAAAATACTGGTCAAGTAGAGGTGTTGGTCCCTGTACTGAGCCAATGGATTCAATCACATCCGAGTTTGCGCCATGAATGCAAGGTGGGCTAGTTTTTTTGTTGCTGCTTGGCTTCTAAATAGTGGCACTGCCTGGTCTTGTCACGAGGGTGGCCCCATGGGATTTGCTGATGGAAAGCTTGATGCGCTTTCCGTAGACATTTCATCTTCGTCTACCTTTGCTTTTGCCAGTTCTTCAGGAACCATGGGTTGTGAAGATTGGACATTGGGGCAACGTTATGAGGAAGAGCAATTTCTACAGGCTAATTGGGATCAATTGACAGAGGAAGCCGCGAACCGGAGTCAAGATTTGCACTGGATATCCTTTGCAAAATTGGCAGGATGCAACTCCGTAGAATCTAAACAATGGTCGATTCTAGCAAACCAACACTTTGCGACGCTGTTTGACAGTCCAGCTTCTGCTGAAAAAGCACGTAGGAATTTTCGTTTCCAATTCAATCAACACCTGAGCAATGCTCGGGTGTCATGTCGGCTCACCTCCTAATCTCCCTGCTTCTACCTTTCCCTAATATTAGTTACTCATCCAAAGGGCAACTGCGTATTTTGACCACCAAATATACCAAAAGTATTCTTGCCTCAAAGTATCCAAATAGCAATCAAAGCTAGCTTTACATTACTGATGCTCTAGCCCTCAACCCCGAGGAAGTCCCGACGATACAGCTCGATACCAGAGACTTGGTAGGGAGATCCAATTTTAGTCACTTTCTAAGGCATGTACACTCTCCTCCAAGATTTCCACAACTGGAAATTATGAATGTACTACAGTGGGACAACGTAGTTTTAGGAAATGCAGATTTGGCGTTGGGAGTTGACAGATTAAAGGTAGCTAAGAAAACTGTCAATTTCCCAATGCTAGCTGAAAATACAGTATTATAGGGCAGTAATTGGCGAAAACTTCTAAGTTTCGAAATTATTGAAGAAGGTGGATTTCAAATCGGGGGATTTGGTTTAATGACACCTGCTGCTCCAATGTACCNTCAAAAATTAGATGATTATTTAGCATTTCTTGACATCTTTGGAAGCGCNAAAGAAATCATACAAATCTTGTGTGAAGAACAGCAGNTTGATCTCATTATTNNGTTACTGCATANCGGCNCAAATAAAAATTCAAAGATCAAGAAAACTTGTATACTAGCCTCCCCAACACGAACGCTGNGGGCTAGGTGAACGATCATGTACCTNGAGTTGATCTAGTTGTTTCAGGGCATGCTCCCCNTAACGAAGGAGTCTTTCGTGCCCTGATNATATTTGATCAGGGCAACTAGGCCATATCACCTAGTCAGAAAGCTTATTCCAATTCTTGAAGACTGCTAAGACGCTACCTNCTCNGTGTNGTTTTTTNAAAGTCATTCCATGANAAAAGTCCTCCCAGAAATTGCACAATCTTGGCTGAATCAATTCCNACCAAGGATTTTATTCCCTCATCAAATTAATGATTTCTCACTTTTTTGGGTCATTCTGAGACAGGAAAAAACCTATCAGGCTCTGATAGCAGCTCCTTCCCGACAACATGTTGCGGAAANTCTTCTTGAAAATTTGGAGCAAGGTGNGCCGGTAAACTGGCCATGGACAAAAGGCCCAAAAGATTATCGGAAAAACCTCAGTATTATTCGACTTTTGCAGGGTGATTTTGTTCCAGATTGTGAAGAAATCCTGATTCTTGGTAGACAGCAAAGCACAGNAGGGAATCTGCCTCATCCTAAAAAACTCGTAGAATTCCAACCCAGTAAATCATGTTTTCATGGGAATTGGAGGTGGTCTTGGCCAAGATGGCTTTGTATTCCTGATGAGTCAGAATTTATTTTGGAGATCCCTGTGTTCAATTACCAAACAGATGAATTGTTTCTTATTCGATGCCTCTACCGGAACGAGATCGGGAGTTTACAGTATCTCGGCTGGAAATTTCATGCGAGCTGCTCCGGCAATAGTCGGGACATCCAGGCTCAATGGAGTTGTGAACCGAAATTAAGTCAGAAATTAGAAGTTGAAGAGTGGTTGGTTAGCGAAGTTGGAAGTAGCGAGGAGGAGTGGGGTAAATCTAATCATGCGCAGAGGGAGGAAGACAGACGCCGTAGTTGGCTACAGCGTCTGAGCCAATTCAANACTCTGAATGCGCAATTCTCAGATGATCTGGATTGATGGAGCTGTCGTCATCAGACGTGAACGGATCATCAAATTCATTGTTCCACAAAGCCGTTGTTCGGGGATCCTGAAGGTGGGTAATGGATCCTCCTTTTGCCAAGAAATTTGCTAAGGCAGCATCAATTTCTTCTTGTGTAATTGAATTTTTCGATCGAGAAATACTCATATTCCTTTCCATTATTTGATAGCATTNAGTTTAGGTGAATTAGGCAAGTTACTTTNCCTACTTGGAGCGTNGTGAATTCCGGCTTGAGCCAGTTATTTGTACGCNTTTTGGATTGCTAGCGATTTTGGTCATCGTTGACTTTTCTTCCAAAATCGATTTTACTAGTATAAAAATTATTAGCTTTTTCAGTTGGTTGCTTCTTCGGTGGCTTGGATTCATTGTTTGTTAAAGCAGGGTCGAAGGAACTCACGACTTCTGGAATAGCCGTTTTCGTTACTGAAGCTTTGACTTCCGTCAAAATTTCTTCTTCCTTATCTTCCTGAGCAGTTACTGAAACCGTAGGTCGTGCCCAGCTCCTTATTATGTTGTCCTGAATGGTATCAAGCTGGTCATTTAAAATGTTTTGGGCCAACTGCTGTGNCCTGCTTTCTGCATTTTNACTTTGCTCCGTAGCCCGTTTTGACACCACCACAGCATAATTGATTTGATTCAGAACATGCTCACAGTGGATGCTGAAGTTGTGCTGCAACGTTTCCCACCGCCTTGCAGTCTTCGGTAATTTTGGCTGAAACACTTGATTTGTAGACCTTCTGACCGCTAGNTGGGTTATCAGAACTTGCTGCCCAAAGGTTTCAATAGCATTTTGGAGGGAGACTTGTGTTCGACTAAAANTTTCATATCGAAAGTTTTTTTGATCTTTCAAAATTTTCGAAGGCTATCTTGAGAGTCTGCCTCTGCATAGAGCAGAATGTTCCAACTNCTTTGGAAATCTTGTCAGCGTATTTGAATGGAGGAAGCACCATATTCCATCAAGAGTCCCGGTTGGGAAATAGCAGCGCTTAGCTGCCTAATCAACTAAGCGCTTAGCGTGATTCCCACAATGAAGACTCAACTCTTCGTTGTCAAGAATTTTTGTGCACTGCACAAAAATTTTAGCAGTTATTCGCTATTTAAATTGCAATGCTTGTGTTGATTAACTTACTGATTCAATTCCTCCCGCCATGTTTTTGCAGGGTGGAAAGAAATCACTCGGCGGGCATCAATGCAGTGCTCAACTTTGCTCTTGGGGTCCCTGCCAGGACGGGCAACCTTGTCCTTCAATTCAAAGAGCCCAAAGTTGGTGACCATCAGGTTGTCCCCAGACTCCAAGGTCTGACGCATAATTTCCAACAGCTCATTAATTAAATCCTCAGCTTCACCCTGAGAAATGCCCGTTTCTAAACGGACTCGACGTACAACATCAGCTTTGACCATCTAATTACCTACGGCATAAGGATACCGCCCCATTAATTTTGGAGCAGGGGTGGTGGAGGGAAGTCACCTTCATACATGACTTCCCCAGCAGCATTGAAGTATGAACCACGTGCAAAAACACCCGCTCGAAACTCTCCCTGGTAGAGCAGGCGTCCATCGTGGTCAAACAACTTTCCAGCGCCTTCGAGACGCCCCTCAATGAAGTCCCCGTCATAGCGGACCTTGCCGTTCTTCCAAAACAGCCTTCCTTTTCCATGAGCACGATTACCTTCTATAGGTCCCAAGTAATAGAGGAACCCATCTCGATAATAGCGCTCCTGTGCCGGTTTCAGGGATTCTCGTACGAAGATCTCTACCGGCTTAATGGCTGGCAAGCGGGGAAAGTCAGCCCAACTACTCATCGGGATGATGCTCATTAGCAGGCTTAAACTTACGCCTCGCCAACCCATGACAGGTTTTGGTTTGACCATAAGCCGTCAAAAGCTAGTAGAAAGCCAAAGAAAGTGCAACGCTTGTGTTTATAGAAAATTCAATTCCACTCTGTCCAGAGTACAGATGCCCAAACAACAGTGAGATTGACCAGGCTGAGGAAGACCGCAGCACTGCCCATGTCCTTCGCTTTTTTTGAAAGAAGATGGTGGTCTTTCGAAATACGATCAACAACCGTCTCAACAGCAGAGTTAAGAATTTCAACAATCATCACCAGTAAAACACTTGCGATCAATAAAGCCGTACTGAGTGCACTGATCGGCAGTAACATTGAGAGAGGAATCAGAAATGTGGCTAACCAAACTTCCTGTCGGAATGCTTCTTCACCAGTGTAGCAAGCGCGGAACCCATCCAAGGAGAAACAGAAAGCACTCTTGATTCTACGCCAGCCAGTCTGATGGGGAGGTACTGCGGGGGATTCCCCTTCCATTGAATCAATCATGAATGAGGGGATGAGGAAAATAGGAAATAGTTACTTGCTATTAAGAAATTTAGACCTTGATGCTGACATTTCCTTTGCTGTTACCTGCATCACTCAAGCCGGCTAACCCTCCAAAGTCCTTGATCATTTCCAAGGCTCCAAACATCAAGGTTTCAGAACCAAAGTCCTGCATTTGCTCTGCAAAACTACGTTGAGCACTATCCTTTGACTCCATGTACTCAGCAAATTTTGGATTTTTCAGAAGAGCAAATGCTTCTGATTGTTGCTGTTCATCCTGCATCCGTTCCACCAATTCTTCACCAAGTTCCCGAATGTTTTCTGTTTCAAGACGTTTGAATTCTGGTAATTCTTGGATTTCCCGCAGAGCCTGCTCATTCAGCGTGTTCAAGCGGAGTTGCAGGGTCTCCGCAAATTGCTCTGCAGCTTTATCCGTAAGCTGTTGTCTCTGGGCAACCTTCTCGTAACTAGACACCACCATCACATAGGAGCGTCGAAGGGTGATTGATTGTTTATGATCTTCTGGCCCTCGAACGTTATTGTAGCGCGTATCTGGTTGGTGAACAGGCTGAGCCGCTTGTGGAATTGGGAAAGGCAACTTGCTTTCCTCTGTTTTCTCAGCTTTTTTCTGACTTGAAATCTGGGCTGGGGCGGGCGTATTGCCTACTTTCATATCATTGCTCGTTCTAATGGAAAGGAACCAAAAACATTCAAAAGTTCATACAAATTTTTGACCAATCAAGGCTCTAGCTCACTGTTAGCAAAACGCATTACACTGCTCAGGGTTGTTGTAGGGAATAGCCAGAAGTCTGGTTCTTGCCCAGATGGTGGCACTACGTTTAACTGATGATCCAAGTGAAGCTGATGACTGAAAGAGAGCAAAATACCTGATGCTGGCAGCTGAAACATCGGCACTAAATTCCCATCTGGATAGGGACCCGAGTTCGTTCCGAGTAGCGTAGTATTTGGCAACTGGCGGCTTAGCCCCACCAAAAACTGACAACCCGATCCACACTGGTCATTAGCAATCACGATCAACCGCTTGTTCCATTTTGGGGATTTCGGTTTACCTTGAAACAGAAATTTTGTCTCCATCCATTTGACCTTGATCGATTCTTCTTCAAAACGCTGTAACGTCGATGCAAAAACACCTCGCTGCTGAGCCAAGGCATCTTGCAGCCACCCTGATTGAGAAAGCTGACGTTCCTGCCACTCCATTTGACGTAACAAGCCTTTGATTGTCGTNGAAGTTTGCTTTTCCCGTACGATGGAANTTTGCACGTTATTTCGTAAGACATCACGAAGCCAGCGCTCAATAAAGGAAAAACTGCCCTNAGCGTTGTCACGGACATCAAGTATTAGTGTTCGGGCTGAACTCATTCTCTCCGNCAGCAAATAAAAATCTCTTACAGCCGTCTCCTCTTTGCGTCCATCACGAAGCCAACGAACATAAAACACGCGGCCTTCATCTGCTTGAAACAGTGTTTGTCTAGGAGANACCAATTCTTTGACAATGCGTTGTAATAGAAGTTCTCGAGTGACTTTTCGATTCAACTCATCAACAAAGTCACACCCAAGTCGTTCAGGAAAGCTAGATGCATAGACCCCCAGCATCACTCTTTCCTCACGAATTCGCTCTGGTAGNATTGGGAACAAACGCACATTANNATGNTTACATTCATTCAGCCAGAGATTCGCTAATCCAGGAAATTTTTGATCAGGCAGNACCCGAAAGCGATCTCCATGTTTAGCCAGACGCAAGTCTGTAAACCGNGGNTCTACCAGCGGAATGCGAGTCTGATAGTGCCGCCGAGGNAGATGTAGATCTGCCCGGAAGACAGGATCCTCGGTGAAATGCAAAGCTTCCAAGAGTTTTTCCTGAAAGTGTTGGGTCAGCATTGGGCGAGGGTTTGCCAACAACTGNGACCTCAACTCTGAGAAGATTTGATCCCAGTCATGGCCTACCTGCTGAAGACGATCATAGTGAACATAATTCNNTCGGATCAATTGCTTTACTGCAACAAGATCATCGTGCACTTGGGCAGGTGTCAGGTAGGCAGGAGAACGATTCCANTCAATTGACTGAGCAAATAGAGGGTGACTGTATACGCTAGTAAGCAGCCATCCCAAAAACATCAGGCAAAGTCTCCATCTTGATTTGACCGTCATGCTCAGTATCTCCTCCGTCTGNTAAAGGCTTATTGTGTTTTCTTCTGGTAACATTTGTGGTTCAGGANATCTTCCAAGAGTATCNTTCTTTTATTCTCACTCATCCACTTTGTAGAGCAGAGGTTCAGTCAATGAGGCTAGAGAGATTTGTTGNAACTGATTTTCAACGAATTTTTCTTTAGANAAATATCTTAAGAAACACCGCTCCAAATCTTTCCACTCCTTATCAACGACNGCAAACCAAATAAGTGCCTCAATTCCTACCCTTGACAACCAAAGCTTGTCCAAATGTCCTCTCGTGGAAAAATCCCAGTCTTTGCACTGCTCTGCGAGAATTGATGTTGAGAGCATTGCACTTNCATTCACACCGGNGGTAGCCATTTTTAAAGGCCAATTTCATCNTNAGGGACATAGCCTCTGTCACTTGNTTGGTTTTCTTCAGTAAGTGAGAGCAATTNAGATGTCCAACTTCGATTGTTCCCTATTGAGGATTAATTCTCNGAAAACTAGCGNNACCTACAGCTTTTCCAGTGGCCTTGTTNAGTATTNCAAAAAAACAGGATCTGTTCCATTTTCAAACAAACGAAGCCAATTCAAATAGTCTGATTAGGTTGAAAACGGTCCACAGGGCAGATANGTCCCATTGTATCCGTATTGATCCAGTTGATAGGCTCTGTAAAGCTCTGCTGCAGACTTTTTAACAAAGAGTAGCTCGATCATCACTAACTTCCCTTCCAGTTCAATTCCAAAAGGATGTGGAGGAATCACAAATCCGTCTTCGATTTTACCTAACGACAAATTTGATGATGCTTCTCTACGCCTAGAAAAACTGGCGTTTATGGCTAGAAGAAAGAGGATAGAAACCTATGCTGGACTGCCTGACTTGCTAAAAAAGATTCTTTGTGATGCCCTCTGGAACACAGCGGATGGATCTGGTAGCCTTTTTGTAGGAACATGCCTTTTAGCGGTGTTAATCGTTGATGAATGAAATGTGCTTATCTTTCAGCATCAGTGTTTCTCAAAAGGCCGGGTGCTTGGATCAGGAGACAGAAGTTTTGGTAAGGGGTCCTTTGGCCTACTAACTTCGGGCAAGGGTTCTTGTTCACCTGAACAAGTCAAAATTACAGTTCGGGGACTATAAACTCCCAGAGTGACGAATGTGATTACACCTTGATCAAGAGAAGTAAAGAAGTGAGATTCGTAAAGTCTGCCTTGGGCACAATAATGATCAGCCTCAATTTGCCAATTACCAACAAGTCCCCAGAACCAGAAATTTCTTTCTAGTCGGTGTTGCTTTGAAGAAAAGCTTTCTGAAGGATATTGAAGGCGCACATGACATCCCCCAAGTGCTATCAGTCCAATTAGAGTCAATGCTGCCCATTTCATAATACTGAAACTCACTTCAAAGATTCCAAAATTGTGATTCATGAAGAACATTACCTCGGTAGAGCAATCGTCCACCAAAGGGTTGCACCTGAAATACCATCGGGGTGAACAGTCGGTCTCCCTCCCACATCGGCAGGGAAATCAGTTCTTTCTTAAAAATCCAGGCAAGGGTACCTTCCGGACAATCTTCTCGCAAGGCACCCTGAAAACTGTTCGAATAAAAGATAAAAACGTGCCACTCATCGCCAAAGGGAGAATCTCCAAGGTCCGGAAAACTCAACAATCCTTGAAGGTGCAGATTGGTTAGCTCTAGCCCAGTTTCTTCAATCACTTCGCGACGAGCAGCATCATGTGGTGGTTCATTGGCTTCTATTTTGCCACCGGGAGCCAGCCAAAAACCTTGATGTTCATCTCGTTTCTGACGGTGAATCATCAAAATCCGCTCATCTTTTTCTATGTAAACCAATACTCCTAAACGCATTATCACACCAAATGGAAAAAAAACTCAGGCTTAGTAATGAAGATATTCAAGCATTGCTCAAGGGAGTCCCTGTCGGCAGTAATAAAGAAATGCAAGTTGCCGACGACATTGTCCCTTTCGACTTGGCTCGTAAAAACCGCATAATACGCGGTCATCTCCCTGGATTGGATAACGTTCACGATCGCTTTGCCCGTTCTCTGCAGCAAACCCTCTCTAATCACCTGCGACGAAGCTTTCGGATCGTGCGGCGCACCACGGAATTAGTGAACTACAAAGACTATATCGAAGGTATTAGCTACCCCACATCATTGAGCATGTTTCATTTACCACCACTACGTGGAACAGCTTTACTCGGAATGGAGCAGCGACTGATCCATTGTTTCATTGACTTAATGTTTGGAGGAGATGGACGCCTTCAGGTACGTGATGTAGAACGAGAATTTACCCGTATCGAATCTCAGGTTGTGGCCAAGATTGTTCACAGTGCCCTGATTGATCTGCGCAACGCCTGGCAAACCATTGTCCCCCTGAAAATGCGTTTTGATCGTACAGAAAATAATGCTCGCTTGGCCCAAGCTGCCAGTGATGAAGAAATCGTTGTTTACACCGCTTTTGACGTGGAGTTACATCGCCTGCCGATGACAATGACCATTTGCCTGCCCTACAACGTGCTTGATCCAATCCGGAGTAGGTTGGACGGTGGCGCGGTCAATGCTGATACTGAACCAAGTCCGGTCAATCACGCTCGTTTGGAGGCCCACTTGCGAGGATCTAAAGTGGAAGTTCGGGTGCCTCTGGGGAATGCGCAGGTTTCACTGCGACGCTTCTTGAACCTACGCGTTGGTGATCATCTGCAGTTGGAACAGTCCAAGGACGATGCCCTTGAGGGCTACGTACAGAACGTTTTGAAATTTCGGGGATTCCAGGGAGCGTATCGAGGACGCCGGGCAATCCGGATTCAAGAGTTCATTGAACCAAAACCTGGTTATCAGGATCTGTTCGATTTACCTTCCGAAGAAGGTCCTGTGAATTAGTTTGGTCCAGGAAGGGAATCTAAATTTTTGAAGTAGATCAATCGTTCTGAGGCTTGCCTCTACTCTCTAATAGTTTTACCCCCTGCTCGCGGCTCTGATCCACTCGATGGCGCAAATCCTTGCCAGTCCGAAAGACAGGGAGCTTCTTTGGGGGAACACGGACAGATTCTCCCGTTCGAGGGTTGCGGCCTAGGTACGCTTCGTAGTGCTTGACCGTGAATGAACCAAATCCTCGAATTTCAACCTTGTCACCCTCGGACAAAGCCTCTTTGATGCTGTCAAAAAAGATGCGTACGACCTTGTCAGCCGTCTTTATTGGACAATCGGTCTTCTCAGTAAGTGTGTTGATCATCTGTGACTTGTTCATGTGTATTGTCTCTCGAGAGTTTGGAGAGGAAGTTTAAATTTTTTGAATCTACAACCTAAGGCAATGATTTAAAATTGCAAGCACATGATTCAATAGATTATTTTCTTTGGATTTCAGCTAGTGAAAACAGTTTTCGCAATAATCTTGCATANATTGCNGGTTATTTTTTTTATACACCCCCTTTGGGCTGGTGCCCCACTGTTGATTCGATGAACGAACCACTCTGGGACTTNGCGCCCCCGCCAAGTAGTGATCTTANGGATCGAGAGGTTTCTCAGCGTAGCAGTCGACTTTNAAANAAGCGAATTGCACTGATTATTTCCGGAAGTATCGCGTCCTACCGCAGCCCTGATTTAGTACGCGATCTGCGTCGTGAAGGTGCAGAAGTTCANGTCTTTGCAACGGCAGACGCCNTGCGCTACGTTGCTCGGGAAGCTCTCGAATGGACATCCCTCAACCCCGTGTTAACGGAATCAAGTCCGAACGCAGCGCATTTGAGTGACAACTCTCCCTTTTCCGCTTATCTCGTTGCTCCGGCCACCTACAACTTACTAAATAAGTTTGCCTGGGGCATTGCAGATGACCTGCCCACAGCGTTGCTTGCATCTGCCCTAGGTCGTGCTGAGCGTGCAAAGACTCCAATCCTTGTTGTTCCCACCATGCANGGTTCNATGCACAACCAGATTCTGCAGGAATCCTTGAGTCGGTTAAATGATTATGGAGTGACANTAGTCCCACCTCGTCAGGAAAATGGTAAAAACAATTTACCGGAAAACGAGTTTTTAGTGGGACATTTGNTTCGCTCGCTTAGTGCAGGAACTCTCAAAGGCCACCAACTGATGATCACCGGAGGACCAACCCCAGTCTGGATAGATCATGTCCGCCTANTCACNAATCNCTTTACTGGTGCATTATCCATCGAAATTGCCAAACAGGCTTGGTTTGAACAGGCTACAATTCAATTGATCCTCGGACAAGGAAGCATGACAACACCAAGCTATTTGCCTCATCAACGTGTAGTGGACTTTAGTAGCTACCGTGAAAAAGTGCTTTCAGGGTTGGTTGATGGATGGANTGACACAGCCATTTTCAGCGCAGCTGTCGCAGATTATCAGCCTACTCATGTGTATCCAGGCAAGTTGCCCAGTGGCCATCAACTCACACTCTCCTTTGAACAAACTCCCAAAGTGATTCGTGAGGTACGAGNTGCTTACCCTAAGCTCAAAATGGTAGCCTTCAAGTACGAGGAAAATCNCACCCATGAAGAATTGATGATGATCGCCCGGCAGCGTGCAAAGGAATACCAATTGGTTGTGGCCAACCGTGGAGAGGAGTTTATCGAATATGGAGATCAGGTAGCGTGGTTGGTGGAAGAAGATAAGTCGGAAGAACAGATGATCAGCAAACCAGCTATCGCCAAGGCAGTGCTCGATCGTGTCGCGAGTTGGGTGTGAATGTCAATCACCTCTCCACCATGCGTTTTTCGCAGTGGCGTCCCATCGGTGTCTGCGACAATGCCCCTGATGGTGAGCGCAAAGCGCGGATGTTTGCCCGGGATGATTTGGAGAAAGTGCTCACCCCAGGACTAGGGCGCAACAATTGGGAAGATTCCTTGGAGCTACGAAAGATTATCGAACGCTACGCCAAGGATGTAGCCAGGCTTTCGCCCAAAGCAAAGGTGCTCAAACGTCCAAAGGTTGCNGAAATCAGGTTGGTTGGGATGGAGTTACGCTTTGCTCCGACNCCCGGTCTCAACAAGGAATCCATCGAAGGACAGGTACAGCTTTTTGAGGTNTCCTTTGAGGAGGGAGGNCCTCCTCCTCCAATGAAATNGCCTTTGGGCTGGATTGCGGTGATTGGAGCATTGCTACTGATTCTCTNAGGAATGCTAATCGCGATTCCACTTCTGCAGGANAATGACAGTAAATCAACTGCTTCGCAGGATGTTTTATGCGGGACAGGCAGGGCTTCGATGACCTATAAGTCTCATCTGCAGCAAATGCTTCGCGAGCTAGAACTATATGCCCGCTCCACACCCACCGGACGCAATATGAGCTATAGTCGCAGCGCCTGTGAGGATCCATCTGGCAATGTACNCAAAGATGAAGCTTNTCTGCTCAGATGTGTACTACAACTACGACGCACCGATAGNGCTTTTCTTCAAACCCGCACTAGCGAACGCGCTCAATTCTGCGTGAGCCAGATCTGTGCAAACAGACTGCCTGAACACCAAGCATTTTGCAGGCAGTTCTAACGTAAATTATCCTGATATCAACTAGGAGGGACTGCCAACTCTTCCCGTTTTCGTTGATAGTACCGCAATTGGAAGCGCAACTCTCCAATAAATCCCCGCAAGCCATCAGAAATTAACCGGTCGTAGTTAGCTTCTTCTTGAAGAAAATTGAGCAGTTCCTCAATCAAATTTTCTTGGTCCGTAGTCTCCACGACCAATTGACGGTCCAAAACGGATAACAAGTCACGAAGTTCCCGATCAACTTTACGGAAGAGACGGAGGATATACTCATGGAACTCACGCTGACTGCGAACTTCAAAACGGAATTTCTCAGACAGAGTCACGTTCGGGCCCTGGAAAGTATCGCTATCACTAACCTCAATCCAAGCCGTTACATTATCTCCGGCTCGTAAGGGTGTTGCCGAGATTTCCCAGAGATAGCTTTCCTGGTAGATCTTGAAGTCTCCTTCAAAAGACTGAATGATTTCGCGCTCGATAGTTTCTGTGGATTCGTTGCGATATCTCAACAGAATCTGGTGTAGTCCATAGTCGTCCTTGGCTTCCAACTTCACTTGCAGTTGAGACAAATCAAAAATGTATTTATCAGGAGGCCAGAGGACTATCACTTTAGGACTCAGATCCGGAATTACCTCCACTGCTATACTCTGCTGACGCCACTCGAGAAAGAGTGTTCCTGTTTCTAGTGGTGTCAGGGCAGAGCGCCAGCGCCGTTGTTGAGGTACCCACTGTAAAGGTTGAGATTCCCCTTGAATCGGTCGATAGGCACTTTGATCGCCGTCCGGTAATCCTTGCTCCAGAAAGATTTCTAGTCGGCTTCCAGCAGGAATTTGCAGTTCGTTAGGGAGCATGGAAAAGACTTTGGAATCACGGTTAAGATAAGCAGGATAGAGAATGCGGTAGGAGTGAGGAATTTGTAATGCTTCCGCCACAGTTGGACCTTGGTTAATCAAATACTGCGGTAGCCACCAGCCACCGACCCAAACAACAATTTGTAGTGATAACGCCACACCTGCAAGCGTACGCCAGGGTGGCATTAGTTTTTGCGTCTCCTCTGCTTCTAGGCACTCAAGCAACTGCTTTTCGAAGCGTTCTAGAAAAATATTGGTAGTTCGTGAAACTGGTGGGTTCTCTCTAAATTGTAAACTACTTTGCAGCGCTTCTGCGAAGGCAGGATCTTGCCGATAGAGCTTTTGCAGACAATATTCTGGTCGATGCAATAACCAAGTGCCAATAAGGCAAACGGCAAGGATTGCGAATGATCCGATAAGAAAGTTTAAAAAGGGAAGTATGGGACTTTGGAGTAATAGAGAGGCAAGCAGTAGGCACGCTACTCCTGCGCAACTGCGACCAGCAAACTGTAGTCGCAGATTCCGGCAATACTGATCAAACCAACGTTGGGAAGGAAGTGCTTGGGCAGCAGGCATGGACTAGTTGATTAGGTTGCCCCGCTCCAGTAGCTCCGCCAAGTCATCCAGCATGTGTGCAAAGACATGGGTTGCGTAGTCGATCTTTGTTTCCTTGTCCAGGAAATTGGTTTCCAGTGAGTTAGCTAAGTCTAGAATTGCCTGGGAGACCTGCAATTCGAAGCGCTCACTGTTTTCAAAGCCGACAAGCGTTTGGAACTGTTCCAAGCTCANGACTTCGGTGGTTTCGCTCATTAAAAACTCCTGTNNAATCTGAACATGATCANCTGTGATTGACAAGCCGACAAGTTNGGTNCTCTGTTAGCTCCAGCGAAAGGTGTTGAANTTGCTTCNGCTGGAAGCAATANATNNAGTGTTAATATCGGCAGCGATTCCAAANACTTTAGGAAAAAATGCANAAACGAATANTNTGCNTCAGCTTNATNCTGTGGNTGAGCACNNTNCCCAGCCTAGCCCAGCAATTCNCTACAGATGGAATNTANCTCNAACACTATGACCGCAAGGAGTGCCTTGCACGTGTCGAAGCCCAAATTGAAAAGATGAAGAAAGCAATGTTGACCATGCCCAGTGGCCAGCACGATCAATTTCTCAACAGCCATAGCCGAGACCGCTATCGCACAGGCTTACCAATCACCCCCAATCAGCGGCAGCGGGTTTACGCGCCCAAACGCCCGAATCAACCTAATTCTGCTGAAAACACCCTACGTATGATGGCTCGTTTCGATGTAATGCGTCGCAGTTGTCNCTAGTTGATCTCGCCTGATAGATCTCTCCTTCTGCTGGTAGTGGATACCATTGTGGGGGGGCCTGCTATGAGCCTCCTTCCAAGATTAAAGAACTTGGCTTCTTCCTTGTCAGTGACAATCCATTCACCCCCATAACGCTGGAGCACAGCTGATGGTAGNTGCCTTCTAGAAAGACNNGAACAATAGTTGGAANACNGGCGTATGAGTCTGGAAGAACTGGTGGCTCGAACTGAACTGANGTCTCTCCATCAGATTCACACAGATTTTGGGACATCCTACCTGCAAGTCCTTCAGCTTGCCAAGCGAGTCAGCGCTGGGCTAATGATAATTGTTGCGCATGGCCACAAGACATTGNGACGACTGCTNATNGGCAGCAAAACGGGTAGCCTCGTCTACAAGGCTTAGTCTATGTCCACAAGGAGCGACAGGGCTAGTTGCTACCTTGAACCAAGACTGGCAGTCCCCAAGATCCCCCTCATCCAGCTTTCACCCACATTCTTCCTCANAGAGAAAGATTTATCTTGGTTGTTCTGCCAACCTCTNGATTGTAAAAATAGAATTTTCTATGCTGTTTTGTTNGCGCCCTCAGGGTNGCCGAGGGGTACAATAGCGGTCTTAATTCGATTTGGTTTAAATTCCGCACCTCTTGAGTGATGAATCAATTGATCACTCGACAAGGAGGAAGCCCGTTGAAATGCATCATGTTTCTATTTTGGCTGGTCNTGGGACTAATGGCCTGCAGTGCTCCAGAGCCTAGAGTCCATAACTTNACCAATGAATGTGAGGTGGAGTGGCAGTATGAATATCGGCTTTATTTTGACGACCTNGCACGTTTAGACCACACCTGTTGCCAGTGTGTGACACCTGGAAGTGAACCTTTTTGGGACAACGAGACCGGAGTTGGATCTCGACGGACAAAATTTGGTTAAATGTTTTTTTACAGAAGACGAGAACTNGAGGAGATCTGGAACAACCAGTGCAGTCGGGTCAAACAGTTAATGCAGATCACTCTATGGGAACAATGACTTGGTTCCCGCATCATTTGCTGTTAAAAGGAAACGACATGGAAGTCACCGAAGGCCGTATTCTGGAATTGGAAAACTTACTGGATTTCCAAAATTCAAAAATNGGAAAGCNGGAATATCGAATCGAGAGGCTGGAACGGCTCGTAGCAGTGCTGATGGAAGCNAACAAAATCACTAGTGGTGAAACTAAATCAGCCACATTGAACTGAGAGAAACNTGGAATCACTAGCGCAAGCGCTACTGGAGATAGAAGTCTACGGGTTCACGCTGTTGGAGGANGTGTTGAATCCTGAAGAGGTATCTCACCTGAAAGANTGCCTGATNCTTTGTTATGAGCGNACGGGCCATGAACAGAACTTCATGGGGACAGCCGGACANGTCACCAACTTGCCAGCCCAAGATCCTGCTTTCTTCTTTCTAATGGATCACCCCAAAACGCTACCNATCCTGGAATCCATCCTAGGAAAGAGCCTGATCCTTGGGAGCTTGAATGCCCGAATCGCTCGTCCTGATGATGGTGAGCAGGGTTTCCACACCGATATTGGCGCAGANTTGCTGAATCCCGTATCACCAGTGATGTGCAACACAGTCTGGATGCTGGATGACTTTTCTCCGAGAAATGGTTCAACACAGATTGTCCCGGGCAGTCACAAGAGTGGGATGGCAGGCCCACCAGAAGGATTTGCAGTTCAGCATGTTTTTCANGTTACCGCGAGAGCTGGCAGTGTGTTGATTTTCAATGGTCAATGCTGGCATGCTGGCGGAAACAATCAAACAGAGACCAACCGACATGCCCTATTTGGACACTATCGAAAATCTAGTCTGATTTTCCAGGTCGATCCTCACGATGAATTCCCTGCCGAGTTTTATAATTTGCTCTCTCNAAGACAACGAGAGTTGCTGCGCATGGAACACGGACTTGGGGCCCCACACGCTGCTGATTCNCACCTNCGGCGGTCCTTCGCAAGGGGAAAGTTGAAGTTCAGTTAAGTAAATAACACATCTGTTCTTCTAAGCTTTCNAAGTTTGGAAGAATCCCTTGTCTGTTGCCTTTATAANCAGGACACATCCAGCGGTTTCTTCAAAAACTACTTTTGGTTTTAGCCCCGCTGACCCAANTTAACCATTTTAAGAAGGCAAAGCTCCATAATAAGATTGAGTANGCCAGCAAATTGTACATCAGCATTAAGCGTGAAAATTCTCACAAGNTTGGTTTTCATCTGTTTTGGAGGTAGAANNAAAATTGGTTTTTGAAAAATTNGATTCCCAAACAATTAGCTGTAATTTATTTTTAGGTANNTCTNCCAATGGCCTGCTNATTTAATCNAAAAGTTTTNTGAATATGTCNTTCAAGTATCTACTTACAAAGGATATAAATTATTTGTTCTGTTTTTCTTGGCAGACCTCTAAAANACTGTAGTTATTACAGTAAATANAAACCAAGTTACTAACATTTAAATAAGAGTTATCGAATGTATATGCAAGAAATTGTAAATTTTTGTGATGCAACCCAAAAGACATATCCCAGTCCGCAGAAAGGTGCCGTACTTTTGAAAGATGATGGTGATGGATGTTGGCAAGTGGCATCAAATGTTGGACCTGAATATATTGAAAGGAATGGGATCAAACCTCTCTCAAAAGAAAAATGTAGAATGGAAATTGAGTCAAGGGGCGGGTTCCTCGCTGCATGAACTAATATCTTTACTGAATTACTAATGACAGNATTAGCGTCTCAAGACTCACTAAAAAAGATATTGTATCAACAAATTNGTTGGGATATCAGAATCNACTATTTGCATACCAAACATGTACCTGGAAATCTGAGGTACTCAGCTGTAAAAGATCTTCCTACAGCAGTAGCTANAGCAAGCACAAATTTAAGCTNNATNAAGATAAATTCTAATTCCTGGTTAATACTCTCCAANTGATAGTTTAGAATCTTGNAGGAAAACGCTAGAATCTTTTTTGAAAAGAGCCTTCATGACTGCTTAAACTACAGTTGCTTAATTACNCATTTTCAAAATACAAATTAATTCAATTAAAGTAGTGTTGAAATATTAAATTTTTCGAGATANGGGAACNAGTTACCNAGCTAAGAATTGCTTCTACATTCTAACANATTTANATTTNTATTGATCACACTAAAAAAANTTTTTACNGAACGNTTNTAGTCGTTATCCGTAAATATATTTCCATATTCNCGGTGCATAACTTTCTGAAAATTGCCGTANTGCTTTGAATTGCATCCAGTCAGTGAAGCNANGGCTTGCAGGTATTCACCTGAACCCACAGCACTATCTTCCGCAATAAANTGATGACTTTCATGGAAGAACTTCANTATGCCCGCTGTTCGCCAATTACAGTTTGTAGTTGTTGCAAAAGTATCACTTACATAATAAGAAGNGATTGTAATTGATTCAATAATGTTTCCNGCCAGCTTCTGGAAATTTTCTCTCACCGAAACAGCTCTTCCAATCTTGTTATCACCAGTATGCCCTCCAAAGAAAGACGTACCCACTANCAGTTCTTCTCCATTAAAATGGGATTCATGGCAAGCATGTAAGTGATTCNAAAATATTACTAAATAAAACCCAATGATTACTATGANTGTCTTTGTTCCACTTACTTTTATCATCTTAATCTTTTAATTTTGGTTTTGAAGATTCCTGTAAAAACCCTAAAANAAATTTTNGAAAGCACATATCTGAATCTTCTTTTCAATTGATTTACAATATCCTAGAAAACCTAAAAACTTTTGTTGCTCTGGTGNAATCCTTCACTNACTGCTTCCCTTTCTCTNAAAGGTTGAGCCTAACCCAAAGCTATAANTCAAAGTTTGCAAAGAGNAACACTGAGATAATTTGGTTCTCTATGCTTAGAGGGGGCCAGGTCATNACTAGCTCAATCAACCGACGAGAGTTGCACAAAGGCAAATTGCCCATTATCCACCGCCATCAAAGCCCCACCATNTTTTGTAAGCACAACATCTTCACCGGCCCAATCTCCACCTTCTGGATTTGGATACGTTGCCTCCCAAAGGAAAGTTCCATCTCNCTTAAAANGAATCCGATAGNCATGCCATNGGTCAGAGCAATCTAGATCTATACATTTTNAGTAGTTTTCATATTCATCGCCAGTACCGGCTACAACAANTGCCCCTCCAGCTAATGTGGNCTTTATCNCCTNAGCCTCATNGTGAATGTATCGGGGATCAAAACCTCTAGGATTACCTACTTTGCTCTCCCAAATCACATTCCCAAGTTGATCCAATTTCAGAGTGTAAGTATCCCAATTAGCTGTGTNAGAAGTGGTATGACNTGATAAGAATATGCTACCATCAAGGCCTAAATCCNTAGCAAACAAATGATNTGAACTACTTCCACCATAATTTTTGTACCATGCTACCTCACCAGTTCCAGTCATTTTCAGCAAAGAGTAATCCAGAGCGTCCTGGGCTAGCCCTCCAATGATCAAATCGCCTTCAAAAGCGAANATTCGATAAGCATGGGATGTGTAAGAATTTAGACTTGAATTTGAAATGTGGTTGCCAAGCAAATCANTTTGTCATCAAATGACNCTCTNCTTCTGTGTAAAAGGTAGTATCTGAATNCTGAGCGCCAATATANNCAACAGCAATCAAATTTGATTNCAGTAGAATCATGCTNTCTATCGCATCGAAACCCCCAAAGTCATACGATTTACTGAACAAGATATCACCAGTTTTTTTGCTCAATTTAATCAGTAGACTATCCCCATTCATTGCACCAAAACAATGTATCCATCATCCACTTCAATAGCGCCATTTCCTAGATTATGACCAGCAGATGGGTATTCTTTTTCCCATNGTGTTGCACCAACTGGCGCTACTTTGACAACAAAAATTCGTNCATTGATTGGTAAACTTCNGGTCTTACCAATTTGAAGAAAACCGNTATCGGAGCACTNTAGTAGAAAATNCCCATGCGACTCTTCACCGCTCCCAATTGTGGTATTTGTCCAAAGAATTTCTGGTTTATTAGATCTATCANCANTGTTGCCTACTCCTGTATTTTCACAAGAAGAACTCTTCCCAGAGAAGCAACCAGACAGCAACATCAACAGTAGCGGTATGCTGTNGTTGAATAATTTTTTAAACAGATAGATTTNTTGCANGGTNTAATTNCTTGNGGATTATTTTTAATTGAANAANTCATGTTAAAAAAATCAATAAACAATANAGTTTTTAATGTTTTTCAAAAAAATCAAAATATCGAAGTCAATTGATCAGATATTTTACTTTATTTTTATGACCCTACTTNGTNGTTGCGGTCTACACCATCAAAATNTTGAGAAAAANACTGAACTNATTGGTGCATTTGGCTTTCATTTTGGGGCAAAAGTTCAAGGCTATGAGATCAAGTCGGAGGAAGAGGAACTTATGATTGTTGAACCAACTGTGATCCCGCGACCCAACTCGTTGATTGAAAGATATGCGCTAAAACTGGATAGAAAAACTAAGAGGATCTCCGAGATCATTGGCCTGAACNATTCTTTTCNGCAGCGNCAGTGTCTTCAAGCGAAANAGGAATTGGTGANTAGCATAANNGAGAGGTATGATTTTGAAAAAACAGAGTCCCTGGAAGATCTGGAATTTCGACCTAAAAAAAGTGTGTTTTATGGAGAAAGTACCAACAAATTTGGGGTGGTTATCGGGTGCCTGATGAATATTGGCTTTGTGTATTCAAACTCAGACACATTGCTCATAATTCGCTTTGCTCCCTCAGCAAAAAATTCCATGCAATTGTTATCTCAGTAACCCGAAGAGGCTTGTTTTTTTGACAATTAAACCAAATGACTTGGACTCTGATTATAAAGAGTGTATCAGCAGGTTTCNCTTAACGAGTCATGCTGTGATGAGTATCGGGATTTATAANNCTGANTCTGCTCCNGATNTCNTTCNTTGNNNNCAATNTATGNNCCTACNCCTCAAGCTAGCTCTCNTCTTCCTATTATTGTTGTATTCCGGATCAGCAACGGCAGCAGATCTGTTTCAACTAACCGTGAACGACCAAACTCGAAGCTATAGTTCCGTCATGAGTTACCCGATTTTAATACAATAAAGTAGCAATTTAGTGTCAGCGACTGGGATAATGATTTGATTGAATTCTCTTTAAATTATCGTGGTATTGATTTAAAAGCAGTCTGTCCAGCAGGGAGCAACAAAGTCACCTTCAACATGCCCTCTCTGAATAAAAACTGGTCTTAGGAAGGAGCATCGCGGCAAGGAAGTTGGATTCAACTGACGGATACCCTGGTCCAAGAATCAGATTTGGTCAACGATCTACTCGCACTCATGGTGCAGTACACACCAAATGACCCCGTGGCAGGAAATCCCAGCAGCTTGATAGACAACCTAGTGCGCCTAGATTTCTCGGCAGCGCTAGTAGATCTGCCATTTGGTAAAGCCTTGCAAGTTGGAGCCACCAGTGTTGAGTCGGTGTCGATGTCAGATACTGAAGGAATAGCCGTTGATGAATTCGATTCTTCTGGATCTTCAGTTTCACCAGAGGTGGCTAGCAGTGAAGAGAACAAAGAGAGCAGCACCGAAACAAGCGAACGGGAGAACAAAATCAGCATTGGTCTTGGTTTTAGTTCTTACGATCAAGGCGACTCCAAGGTTAACACAACGACCATCCCCTTTTCCTACAGTTGGAATTTTGAAGGAGAGAGTAAATCAAGCCTGACCTTGCGGCTACCTATCTCACAACTAGATGTTGATGGAAACACAGGCATTGCCTTCGGCTTGGGATTAAATTGCCGCCAAAATCTGACCCCCAATTGGCAGATCTCACCAAATCTCAACTACAGGATGGCTGCATCTGAAAGTTTGGGATCAGGGGGAGCGCTAGCTAGCTATTCCCTGCTAAGCGTCTACGATTGGACCGATTCCTGGGGCGCGATCCGAATCGGAAACTAAGCAGGACAATATCGCTCGATACCACTTTCGGTTGGAGGAACCACCTTTGATGCCAGAATTGAGAGCACAGTTCTGCGGAATGGGCTAATCTTCCCGTTCCCTACGCGCTTTATCAGAGACGGGGCCACTTTTGATCCATACTTACTGGACACCCGCTATTACGGGAAAGAACTCTGCATCATGCAATACTATGAAATTGGTTGCAGAAGAAGATAAGGCAAAAGGAACCAGCTTTCTATTTCGGGCTCAGTTCTAAGACATTTTACAGTTAATAAACCTTAATTTTTTACTAGAGACGATGTCTTTTACCCTTGAACTGGGAGCGATAGCTCCCGATTTTTCTGTCGTGGCAACAAATGGTAAAAATTATAGCCTAGCTGACTTTAAATCTGCCTCCACGCTGGTTGTTTTCTTTACCTGCAATCACTGTCCTTTCGTAGTCGGATCTGATGAAGTCACACGGGCCACTGCTGAAAAATTTCGGGACAAAGGGGTGGCTTTTATCGGAATCAATTCTAACAGTGAAAAGACCAATCCCACTGATAATTTCGACGAAATGATCTCGCGAATGGAGGAGCATGATTTTCCTTGGGTCTATGCGAGGGATACTTCCCAGGAAGTTGCGCAAGCCTACGGGGCACTAAGAACTCCTCACTTCTATGTCTTTTGTGCTGATCGCAAACTAGTGTACTGTGGTCGTGGCATAGATCAACCTCGGGATACTTCAAAGATGCAGGTAAATAACCTGGGAAAGGCACTTGAGGAAGTTACGACTGGACAAGCAGTGAGAGTCCCCTTGACCAATCCGATCGGTTGCAATGTCAAATGGTTGGATCAGGACGCGCACTGGATGCCTGCAGACGCCTGTGATTTGGTATGAACCAGTGTCTTCTGATCTGCTAGGGAGTGACATATGACAACCAAGCCAAACGAACGCCTTTCTCTAACTGGGAAAACAGCACTGATCACAGGAGGGGCCAGCGGCATTGGGCTGGAGACCGCCAAGGTTTTCGCTCAAGCAGGAGCCCAGGTAGTAATTGGGGATCGAAACGAAGGCACATTGCAGGAAGCTCAATCTCAGCTTAAGGATCAGGGCATCTCCCTCGAAATCATGTTTCTGGATGTGACCAGGGAAGATTCAGTTATTGAGGTCATGAGGAAAATGGTAACGCTGGGCTCCTATGAGGTTCTGGTCAATTCAGCCGGCACAGGAGCCCGAATGGAAGCGACTGAGTTGCCCTTAGAGCTTTGGCAGGAGGTGCTCAACATCAACCTGACGGGAACCTTTCTTTGCTCACGAGAAGCCGCTAAGATGATGCTTGAGCAAGGCAAGGGAAGCATTGTCAATGTTGCTTCGATCATGGGCTTGATTGGAGGTGGGGTATATCCCAATCCTGCTTATCAGGCTAGCAAGGGAGGAGTGGTCAATCTGACACGCTCGCTGGCGCTAGATTGGGCATCTCGAGGTATTCGGGTCAACGCGGTGGCTCCCGCTTTTGTAAGAACCCCCTTGACTCAAAGTCTGCTAGCTGAAAATGGGATGGAAGAAAAACTACTCGTACGAACACCACTCGGGCGGATAGTAGAAACCTACGAAGTGGCAGATGCAATTCGCTTTCTGGCCAGTGACGCGGCGGCTATGATCACGGGCCACACCCTTCCTGTTGATGGTGGCTGGGTTGCCCAGTGAAGCTGTTCAATGACTTGACTCCAAAAAGGTATCGATGACAACCAACATTCCGCTCTCTGCTAAAGCGATTCAACAATACCGAGAAGAAGGCTACTTAATCCCAGACAGTTATTTACCGGAATCTCGGTTGACCGAGTTGATGTCTGCCGTTGATCGTGTGTTGATGGCTAATCCGGAGGTGAGGCCGGAGAAACTGGTCAGTGTGCACATTAATGGCCTGAACCAGGAGGGAGTGCACGGTGATGAGGCTTTCATGGAGTTAGCCAAAGATCCAATAATCGTAGATTGTGTGGAACAGTTGATTGGCCCAGACATCATTCTTTGGGGATGCCAGCTCTTCTGCAAACCTGGCTCAGATGGTATGGAAGTGCCCATGCATCAGGATGGCGCTTATTGGCCAATCCGTCCTTTGGCAACTTGTACCGTGTGGGTTGCGTTGGATCATGTGACCGAAGAGAACGGCTGTATGCGAGTAGTCCCTGGATCACATCGTTATCAATCGCTAACACATCAAAAGGAATCTCGAGAGGATCTTGTGCTCAATCAACGTGTGAGTGATAGGCGGATTGATCCAGAAAATACTGTCAGCCTGAAACTCGCGCCAGGGCAGTTTTCCATGCACGACGTCCACTTGGTGCATGGCTCCCATCCGAATCGTTCTGGCAAGCGAAGGGCAGGTCTGGCCATTCGCTATATGCCCTCCACCAGCATGTTNAATCGAGACTTGATTGATACTGGTACTGGTTCCGGTTATCTGGTCAATTTTGCGAAAAGACCCCTTTGGCTAATTCGTGGCGAAAANAAGGCAGGTAGTGATCTAAAAATTGGGCACACCTGAAATTCTGATCGATCTGATTTAGTCTACACGCACAGTTATTTCTACCCCGGCCTCACTAGCTCTTTCTCGCTTTGGCCNCACAGTNCTGAAGCATTCCTTTTGTCTTCCATGAACCAANGAATATTGGGATCTACATTTNCGATCAGGCTGAGGTCTTGGACTTTTCAGGANCCTTTGGGGTGCTCNGTGTTGCTNATCGCTTGGGGAACTTGGCTTGGAATGTTTGGNTCGNGGCAGAAGAGGAACGTTCTGTCGAAGCTCGGAGAGNGTTCCNCGTGATGCCCCATTATTCGATTCAGAACGTTCCTGAGTTGGATGTGTTGATCGTAGTTGGTGGAGTTCATTCTGCAGAGTTAGGGAAGAAAGCAGTGATTGACTNGATCCGAAAGACTGCNAAAGAGACTCAGATCACAGGCTCGGTCTTTACCGGAGCCNNCTTGNTGGCGGAGGCTGGTTTGCTGGATGGATTGGAAGTGACNACGCACTGGGAGGATATCCTTGATTTACAGAAAAATTATCCGAGAATANAGGTTCNGGAAGGTATTCGCTGGATTGAACAAGGGCAACTGATTGCTGNGGCGGGAATCNCCGCACGGATAGATATGAGTCTGGAATTNCTATCTAAATTCGCNGGAGTGGAGTTAGCAGCGCATACTGCCAGAAAGANCAAATNTACTTNGAATCGAANTACAATTTGAGTAGGAAGTTATGCACAAATTCTTCTATCGAATTGATCAAAGAAAGTCGCAGTGAGATTGAGTAATTGTTTTCTTTTTCATGATTTCTATCATCTCCTCAGGAGTCAATTTCGCTTTGAGTTCTTCAAAACACTGCTGATCCTTGGCATAGGATGGCTTTGATTTATCGATAGNATTGAATGTGATAAAGCCTGTAGCAATACCAATCCCAATCAGTGCTNCCAATGANGACAAGATGATAATCGTCGTTTTTGTGTTTTTGTTCATAAGCTTGAGTAGTAGGCAGTAANGTTGGCAATCTCAAAGGGGATAGAGCACAAAAACACGCCGNTGGAAAACTTATTCTTTACGATAAAGCTTATTGTTCTTCACAACCATCGAGTCGACTTTACCACTCTGGTCCCTTTGAAAATAGACGGAAAATTCACCTGAATAGATTCCTTCATGATTAGGATCAACAAAATGATCAACTCCCATCTTGNAAAGGACAACTGGCCTAGCTAGCGGCATTCCCTCTCGCAGATTGAGCAAAATCAGATTTTCTCCCATCTCTGTAACATAATAGTGCCAGTGATGATCATCTGAGTAGAAGTTTTCATACTCAGCATACAAGAGCGGCCTATCAAATGTTTTGGGATCAGCTAGAACNCTGCCTACCATTTCGTATANNTTCCTNGAGATNCTTTGTGGGTGATTGAAATAAACGGGTGCGTCAACTGTATTGGACAGAGCAACGACTCCCAATTTGTTTTGATTGTCCATCACCAATTCTGAAGCAAATCCCATTAAGCCCCCACTGTGCAGAACAAACTCTTTTTCCCGAAGATAACCAAGCCCTGTTCCACCAAGTTCAAAGCTNTTNGCAACAAAAGTTAAAGCCTTGACAACTCTTGGNTGGAGTTCAATNGGCAGCGGCACCCACTGGACTTTCTGCATCTCCGATAACGTGGCTCTGGAGAGGAGTGTTTGATCCTCNGCNCTCAGTGTACGAAAATGCCAACTAATGAATTTGGCCAGATCTGTGACGTTAGAAATGAGTCCAGAAGACGGTAATCCTAAGATACTCGCCATTTCTGGAAATTCATTTTTCAATCGNTGCTCCCCAGTGATGCGGCTGTANCCAATCACCGTGTTTTTTGAATCCTTTGGAAACAAGGTAGACTGCATCTGCAAGGGTGTAAGGATGACCTCTTGGATATACTGCTCATAAGTTANTCCTGAGATACGCTCTACAACCANTCCCCCNAGATTCATTGCCAAGTTGGAGTATTTGTGGATTCGATTGGGTGGAAACAACAAGGATTGTTGAGCTAATCCCTTCAAAAATTCATNAACAGCTAACGNTGAGTTCTGGCCTCGCTTATCCAGAAGAAAATTAGGATTGGTAGGTAGGCCCGTNGTGTGAGTTAAGATGGACTTGATGGTGATTTCTTCAATAGCATACCCATTTGTTTTGATTGCTCTAAGCTCAGGAATAATTTCAACTACAGGAGTATCTAAGAGNATTTTTTGACGTTCTACTAGTTGCATCAGAGCGATACTAGTAAATAGCTTCGTGATTGAAGCAATTCGATAATTTGTTGACTCNGTCGCTAAAGATTTTTTTTCAAAATCTGAAACTCCAAAACCTTTTGCATANANAAGCTGTTGATTCTGAACAAGACTGACAGAAACTCCTCGTAATGCTTGATCATTCATCAAGGTAGTAAGCCAGACTTCAAATAGTCTAATCCTTGATTGCAGCAACTCGTTGGACTGAGCGTATGTAGGAGCAGCANCAAAANCAATGGTTCCAATGAGAATAAATNCNATGAATTTTCTCACACTTCNCTCAATNATTACTAAAATCATGATCAAAAATCTGAATGGAAATNTACATTGAATCAAAAAATTATACTTCAAAAGCAAGTCTGACGATTTTCCAAATGGTAGTTTTTGAGAAGTGACACTGGCTGAGCAGGCTCGTTTGANNCATAATGAANTGTCAATCCTTCTAAGTCCTTTTCAGGCTACAGCTACTGAACTGGAGTGGCTGCTTGTTAATTCTGAATTTGGAACAGCCCNGGGAACAAAAAATTCAGGATCACTAGACTGCTNCCACAGAGCNGGAATGATTTCACGGTAAGCTTCCATCATATTCTTATAAACTGGTGCCGTGTCCGCTTTCATTTCTTCATGCAGAGCTGGAAGTGCGTGGTATGGCACCATCGGGAACATGTGGTGTTCTACATGATAATTCATATTCCAATAGAGAAAGCGAAAGACGGGATTCATGTAGACAGTGCGGGTGTTATGGCGATGGTCCAAAACGTCTTCTGCCAGACCAGCGTGCTGGGTCAAGNCAAAGACGATGTGTAGCCAAGTCCCATACACTCGGGGTAAGCCAATCAATATCAAAGGAATCCAACTTTGGNAGAGTACACTTGCCGCAATGGTTAGTCCATAAATCATGATCCAGATACGAGCTACGTTGTAAANTTTGTGGCGTTCCATCTCAGGAATGTAGTCGGCNTCCTCNGCAGTCAGTTGACCAAAGGAATGCAGAATGGTCTTTGCTAGAACAATCGGAATATCAATCAGGCCAAAGAAGTTGAGAAATAATCGAAACAATCGGGCAGGGCGACTAATGGCGATCTCAGGATCACGACCAACGATGATTGTATCCGTATGATGTTGTGTGTGAGACCAAAGCCAACCTGTTGGACTGCGCATGATCATGAAGCAAGCGATCTGGTAGACCCACTGATTCATCCACTGGGTACGAAAGGCAGTGCCGTGTCCACACTCGTGCCAACGAGAATCCGACGCGCTGCCGTAAAGAATTCCATAGACAAAGAAGAACGGGACACACCACCATGTTCCCCATAAATAAATCCCCAAGCCACCCGTTAGTGCCAGCAAACCCAACCAAATGATTGTATCTCGAATCGCTGGTTGATCTGAGCGGCGCATTAATGCTTTCATACGCTTGCGGGGGATCTGAGAAGCGTACCAGGTAGCGGAAGCAAGACCTTTCTCTTCAGCAAGTTTGGCTTCAGGCCCGATCAAACTATAGTCCCGCGGAGTTGCTGTGCTTGTCATCGTTCTAGATGTGAAAGGATGTTTGTAATTTTGAAGAAGTACGGACAAGAATATCCGGCAGTTATAGCGATTCAGTAGCCAGAGTTCAATGTTCTGCGAGGTTATTCATTCAGAAACTGCGATAAAAATAGAGTGTTTTCAATTTATCAAATGAATGAACTTACTTGTTTTCCAAGGACGGCAAAGCTTTCAACTCTTTGAGCAGGACGTGGGGCTGCTCCGTAGCACACACGAAGTGGCAACAAATGATCTTCCCGTGGATGACAATACCTTGCAGCTGTTTTCTGTTCCCATTTCAACAAGCGATGCCGACGCTCTGTTTCAAGAAACTGCTACTCGCCCATAGTCTCTTTCAGCTAGGCCTCAAAGGCTCTGTACTCAGAATCTGCTCTATTTCAGGACCTTGAATAAAAGCCTGCATGTTGTGAAAAGAGAATCCTGAACCAAAGATCAGCAAATCTTCTCGTTCTAAAGAACTAAGAGCTTGCCCGAGTTAAAGGTGGTTCAGAGCCCTGAGGTCTTTTTGTAGCGAGACCCGGATACAAGAGATATCAGTCTCTGGATACATCAGCATCAACGGTACAAAGACACCATGATCCAATCACGCTCTCGATTCAGTTAAGAATAGATATCATAGTTTTTCAATTGAGACTTTACCAACTCAGCGAATTCAGGTGCCCCACGATAGCGTGTAGTAAAAGTTGTCGGTTGGCTCAAGCCATAGTAGACAGCAATGCGGATGACGGATTGTGAGTGATTTAGATGGAAGTGCTTTTCCGTTGAGCAATGATCAAAAAGATTTTTGTCCGTACCTCCAGGTCCTGAGAGAGTTGCCGGAAGTGCTGAAGCAATTCAGCGTGATCGAGATCATTAAGTAATGGTAAGGGACCGCTCCAGCGGGAAATGAAAACGATCTGGGACATCTTGGGTTCAGAGGCAGGGTTTAATGGGAAAGTGGTGGCTTCAATTCTTCAAAAGCTTCTTCAGGTTGAGATTTGGATTGGCAAGATCCCCTGGATTCAATTGTTTGCGGGAGGCGATCAATATTTCGGCAAGGCGAATGTCCTTAGCAACACTATTTCCAACTCCTACTCCAGCAGCAGAAACTAACTGACCTCCATCACTTAACCCGAAGTAGATCGTCACACCATCTGCCCGTACTCGGGAAATAATCTGTTTTGCAAGCTGAGGCAAACCTGCTACCTGCAGACCGAGTTCAAACTGATCGCTCCAAAACCAAGGTACTGTACTCAATTCCTGAGGTGTATCAATCATATTTTGAACAGCACACTCGGCTTGCTCACGAGCACAGCGCCACATCTCCAACCGCATGCGCTGCCTACCATAAAGTGGATGTGGAAAGGAACAACAATCACCTGCAGCATAGATATTTGGATCTGAGGTCTGCATAAAGGAATCNACCGAGATCCCATTCTCGGTCTGTAATCCAGCTGCCTCGGCTAAAGCTATTTCTGGAATAGCACCAATCCCAGCGACAACAAAATCACCCTGAATCGACTTATCTTCTGCTAGTTGAACGACGTAGCCATCACCTAGCAGGTGGATATGCTCCAGTTGAACATTGCAAATGATTTCTACACCTTGTTGTTGATGTTCATTGGCAATCACCCCTGCCACCTCGGCAGGAACTGCGCGGCCAAGGACACGTGAGGCAGCTTCTAAAACGGTCACTCTGCATCCAGCCATTCGGGCTTCAGCAGCAAGTTCTAACTCTATGAAACCAGCACCGATCAGAATTAAGTGCTTTTTAGGGATCAACAATGAACGCAGCACAAGGAAATCTTCCAAATTGCGCAATACCAAAGCATGCTCACTGCCAGGACAAGTCAACTTTCTGGCAGAGGCTCCAGTGGCAATCAAAAGACTCTGGTAGGGAAGTACAACATCGTTTTCAAGTATCAGACAGCGAGATGGACGATCAATCTCATTGACAAGGGTATTGTTTGAAAAGTTGATGCGGAGTTTCTCTAATTTTTCTTTAGAGACCAGCGTGGGAGGAGTGATACCCTTTGTTAAGAGAGTCTTGGAGAGAGGCGGGCGTTCATAGGGAATATAGGGTTCCTGGCAATCAGTGTGACTTCACCATCCCAGCCAGTTTCACGCAAATAGAGAGCAGCGCGCGTACCAGCCTCACCAGCACCAATGATCTTGAGGGAATTCATTAGGCTCACTTTTGATGATGTGATCTCGGTTTTAGATACTTTTAATTTACTATGGGTTAGATATCCAAGGTTAAGTCAGTCTCTAATTTTTATAAATCATGTTTGAAACTGAGAATGCAAGATCAGCAGAATTGCCCCTTCAAACAAATACAGTAACTTCTGAAATTCTGAGATCAGAGGACTCAGTGTCGGCACTGCATGCACCCAAATTATATCTATCATGTAACTAAGACGCACAGCACAATCACGGCCAGGCTTGTTAACAAAACTTTCTGGCGCTACGCAAAGTTAAAGCTGCCCTAAAAGAGCGGTTCTTTAGAACCTAGTGGGGAACTGATTACTAGTTTAACAAGCTATTCAGTTTCTGAACGTGGGGTATGCGTATTATTTAATTTTGAACAACGTTAGATTTTCATCGAAATTCACCGCTGTAATACTTCCCCCGTGAACTATAACTCTCTCACACAAGGCGCCTAGGATTCGAGCTTTCGCCATTTATCACGGTAGTGTTCCGCTCTACTGACATAATGGGCACTTGACTGACGAATCTGCCCAAGAATCTCGGGCCCATAAGTTTTCTTCACCTTGGCTGGTGAACCAGCTACTAGCGAAAACGGAGGGATTTCGGTTCCTTCCAGCAATAGACTTCCCGCTCCAACGATACTTCCCGCTCCGATTCGCGCACCGTTCATCAGAATAGCTCCCATCCCAATCAGACAGTCATCTCCAATCCTACAGCCATGTAAAATGCAACGGTGCCCAATTGTGACTCGGGCACCAACCTCTAAAGGACAGCCTGGATCGACGTGGCAGATCGTCGCATCTTGTACGTTTGTCTCTTCGCCGATCACGATTTGATCAGAATCTCCTCTCAATACACTTTGAAACCAAACAGAGCTCTTGGCCGCTAGCTGTACATTGCCAATGACTTGTGCACTCTCTGCAACATAAGTGCTGACGTGCAAGCGTGGAAAATTTTCACCCAGTGATGACAAAGTCATTTCGCTCCTATGAAGTTTCAGGGAAATCTTTTCGGCCTTTTTTCATCTACACTCAAATCTTTTCTCTGAACCTAATATTCAAAAATCCACTTGATCACAACCTTTGAGTCCAAGCATTTGTCTGGCTTCATCAGGACTCACAATGTCAAGAGATAGCCCTTCCAGTACATGAAGGATTTATCTCACCCGATCTGCGTTAGACTTTGCAAGCCGTCCGGGTCCGATCCAGAGTGAGTCTTCTGGACCAAAGCATACATTGCTGCGCTATGCGGCACTAATAAAGGCCAGAGAAATTTGATTCTTTCCTGCCCCCAAGAGCGACCACTGGTAATCATCTCCAAATAATCAATCCGCAGTGCGTTTCATGTACGCCAAATCTGCAGTGTGAGCAACAATTTCACCCAGAAGGCCAAAAACAGATTGAATGAAGAGTGGTGGCCGAGTCAAACCTTGATCAACAAAATGTGCGAGATTGTAAAAATGAGAAATATCGTTGCATTCAAACTCAAACCTTGTTGAGTTCGAATTACCGAAAAGCAAGATTTTCTCAATATCTCTAAAGGTATTTTTGAATACCAAATTCCGGGAATTTTCGGGGTGCTTGACCTCCCATTCATGTTTGAAGACTTAGAAACGATTAGGCATTGGATAGAGTCCAAAGTTTCTTGACCCCATATTCAACTGTCATGTGCGGACTTCTGCCGGTGGTGATGTTTACAACGACATTAGTAGCTTCCCTAATTTAGGGTAAAAATTCTTGAAAGATGCTTGGGTCCTGTGAGGGCTACCTGTTTCAGGATTGCGGGCATGAAGATGTGAGGTGGCAGCCCCAGCTGCTGCTGCTGAAATCTCAGCAGCAGCTATTTATCAAGGTGTAACTGGCAAGTATCGAGACATGGCGGGTGTATGAATTGCTCCAGTGACTGCACATGTAATGATGACTTTTCGTTTACTCAAACTTATTACTCTGCTTATCTAATTTAATTTTTGTGAGCGACGAAATCTACCAAACTCCGATCATGCCACGCTTGGCGTTCTTCTATTCCGGTTTCCTCAAGCATTGAGCGTCGATCTTTATGGATGCGCTTGAACTTTGTTTCTTGGCACATGTCTGGTTCGAAAAGAAATGATCATAGCTACTTTCAGGCGCATCAACCAGTCTATCAACAACAAACTGCTGAAGGACATTCTGTTCGAGCACTATATATGTTTACAGCAATGGCGGATTATGCCCGGCTAACAAAAGATTCGGATAAAATTAAAGCCTGTAAGACAATTTGGAAAAATATCACTAATCGCAGGATGTACATTCACGGAGGAGTAGGAAGTGCTCATATTGGCGAGAGATTTTCTTTTGATTATGACCTACCTAACGATATGGCATACGCAGAAACTTGCGCAAGTATCGCTCTTATCTTTTTCACTGAAAGGTTGATGCGTATTGGACGAAGTAGTGAGTATGCTGATATAATTAAGGGGGCACTCTATAATGTGGTGCTGGCAAGTACCTCCATAGATGGGAAGGCCTTCTTTTACGATAACTATTTGGAGTGCATTCCAGAGTTTTTAAAATATCAGCATTGTCGACATGGGATCCGAGATAAGTATCATACATGTTCCTGCTGCCCTCCGAATGTACTCAGGATCTTAGCCGATATCGAACGTTATATCTTTCTCTGGCCGAAGATGGTATCGAGATCAATCAGTACATCACAAGTACCAATGAATTCTCTCTCAATGAAGCCTGGTGCTCGATATCGATTGATTCAGAAATGCCGTGGGGTGGCAGGAACCTGATTACCATTTCATCCAATACAGAACTGCCTATCAAAATTTTCTTTAGAATTCCTGGTTGGGATCGTTCTGTAAATATTCTTTTGAATGGCGATCCGATTCATCCGAACCGGAAAGATGGATATTTCGAAGTTGAACGAGTTTGGGGTAATTCAGACCAAATTGAAATTAACTTTAACTTCTCCCCTTACTTGGTGAGGGCGAATCCAAAAATCAGATATAATGCTAATCGGGCCGCTGTTTTTCGTGGACCACTCCTCTACTGCCTTGAATCGACAGACAACTCGGATCATCTGAATCAGTATTTGCTCCAACAGAATCCGGAATTTACTGAGTCTTGTGAAGATGATATTCTTGCAGGGGCTATCTATCTGAAATCGGCTGGCCTGAAGTCAGAATTTACAGAAGATGCTTTGTATTCAGTAAACAAGCCCAAGAAAATTCCTGCAGATCTGACACTGATCCCTTACTTCCTATGGTCAAACTGTGGAGAGTGCGAGATGTTGACCTGGATATTGGAAGATGTGAACTAAGATTTTAGAACTCAGTATTCTCTGACTTAGTTCCTTTCGTTTACTGGAATCTTAAAGAGACTCAGGTTTTAGCCCAACTCGTGATAGCGATTCCCAGCATCGGAGCGGTGACAAAAGTAGAATTTCTTTAAATTCATCCTCCAATTGCTTGATTGCCACTGTTTTCAAAACTTTGTCCCGCTGAAGGTAGATTAGTCGGCTAAGCGCATCCATCCCATAGCCTACACTGATCACGTTTGTGTCTTCAAAGATAACTGTTTTCAGTGCTTGGATCAGGCTCTCAAGGGCATCTCCGATTAAAGCCTGTCCATGAGAGCAAATGATCACCAGAGTCCACAGCGTATTCTCCCTGACCGCAGAACGCTCTGGCTTGAATCGTTCAAGTCCGAAATCCACTCCCATTCCCTCACACACATCACAATCATCTGTTGGACGAACAAACTTGATGTTCCTTCGTTGAGCAAGATCCATCGAAAGTCGATTTGGTTCGTTGTTAAGGCTTTGGACAAGAGCGTGAACACAGTCAGAAATCCATTGTTGTCCATGTTTTGAAGCTACAGCACGTCGAACAAGGCTTCCAATAGCTCCGGCTGCAACTGACCGGATGTATGTAGAAGAATCCTTTAGTAGGCAGGATTTGATCTGATACAGCACTTCTTCGTTTAATAGTCCAACTTCACCCAAGCCGAAGACTCCAGCTTTGCGAACCCACTTGATGGGAGAACGAACCGCCTCCTGAAATATTTCAGTGGCTTCTTCTCCAAGGGCAATTAAACCGTACGTTGCTGCGCGCCTGACATTCTCTCGGTCGTACAGCAGAGCTTTTCTAAGGAATTCTTTAGCCAAAGTGACGTCTTCAAGTGCGGCTAATTGGTATGCAGCTCCAATACGACTGGGCTCATTTTCGTCCCCCTTTGCTAAGATCTTGTCAATGAGATCCTCTGCTATGAGCCTTAGTTTGCTTGCTGAAGCCTTGGTGAGTTTTGGTTTTGGTGACTTCCCCGTCTCCATCCAGTATTTATGATAATTCCAAACACTTTGTGTAGTTGAGTTGACTTCAGAGAATTGAATGTTTGTGAGGGGGTCACGTTCTAACTGATTCCAATCAATTGCTTCAGTTGGTTGACCGTCTGGTTCATTGGTTCGATAGATCCAAAAGCGCCACATGAAACGTGGATTTCCTTGCCATTGTCGCCAATCATCCCGCCGATGATTGGCTCGGTGGAAAGTGTTGTGAGAATACATGAGGACAGTACCAGCGTGAATCGGAGCTACTTCAAAAGACGTCACAAGAGGCCATTTTAAGTTGGAGACAGCATCTGACATTCGATGATCGTGATGCGTCCTGCGGTGTAGGATGTCCTCAGAATCGTATTTAGAATCCGGGCCGTTGACAGGAACTTTTTCCAATCCCTCGATCAAGTAAGCGAAGTCAATGTGATCGGCCCCAGCAAAATTATCGTGGTTCTCCTCATGGTTGAAGGTCCAATAATGTGAGAAAGGGACAACCATTGTTGGCCCCATCTCAGCTGTCACCTCTTGGGGGTAATAAAGTATTTCCAGTTGCACAGCTTGATGATGTCTTTGCTTTCTGGCGTTGTACGGTGCGTTATCATCTTTGTGCCAATGCTGGTCAAAAGCACCACTAGTGAAGGGAGCGTTGTGAGTGAAGGGAACTACTGCCCAGTTTTTCCCAACAATTCGATCACAGGCATCCACCAAACCAGGAGCGTTTAAAATGTCCAGTATTTCCGGAATGAGTTCAGGGGTAATCCTTTGTTGGCCACGTATCGCATTCTGTTCCTTTTCGTAGATACGTTGATGGAGGTCAGCTGGTACTCCCAAGCTTTCTGGTGCAAGAACAGCCAGTCCACGGCTGGCGATTTCCAAAGTAAGATTTTCAGCTTTGCTGTAAGCTAAGCTGCCTATTGTCTCTTGCGGCATATTGTTGGCTAGCAAATATTTGTACTGATAGATCTGTAAAGAAACTTGTTTCAGTGACCCAAGGCTAGGATTGAATGTCCATAGATAAAGAAATTACGAACTTGTTGGAGAAAATCAACTTTCTAAATGCTGGTATCTTGAGATCAAACAGGAGCTACAAGCATGAGGAGAGAAAAATTAAATCTTTTGAGTTAATTTTTACAACAAAAGGCACATTATCACTCTTTNAGGAGAATAGAAAAATAAACGTAAGAGANAATGAATGCGTAATTCTCCATCCAGACACACTTCACGGAGGATTGGAGGAAGCTAATGAGCCGCTCCAATTTTTTTGGATTCATTTTCAAATCGGGATTAGGACCAAGANAAGATTCACGAACATATTTCCTGTTGGAAAAATCTATCTCACAAAANGACCCGAACAATTGGTGGTGTTAATCCATCGCTTATTGAGTGAGCAGGAAACTAATGAATTGAATGATTTTTCTGCAAATGCATTGATNAAGCTNATTTTTAATGAGATTTTATTTCAAAAAAAAGAAGAAAATATAGATCATANTTCTGAAAATCTTGNATTGAAGTGTTTTTATTTGATCAAGGCTGAATCAAAATATTTAACNGCTAAATCAATCGCNAATCACCTTGGATACAACGCAGACTATTTGGAGAGAGTTTTTAAGCGAACGTTTAAAATGACCTTGANACAGAAAATTCATGAACAAAAANTTATTAAATCAACGAAACTGCTTACTGAGAATCAACTCAACATTGATCAAATTTCATTAGAATGCGGATTCAAGGATTCCAACTACTTCAGAAGAATTTTTAAAAGATTCCATNGAGTGACCCCNAAGAAATTCAAAAGTATGCACACTAAGATTCATGTGATTCGCAATTGAAAAACAGGTAGTGAAAAAATGGGGTGGCAAATTATCGAGAAAATTTGTATGACGAGCGTTCAGCAAGCCTTATCTCGTATCTGATCACACTTAGCTAATTATTAGTTTACTGCAGTATCGTGAGGTAGGATATAAGCTATTAAAGGCACAAGTTTGATATTAGTTTCAACTGCGAAGAGTTATAAGGGAAGTAGGTGTTGCATCAAATTGATTTGATATGAATTAATACGCTCTGAACAACAATTAGCCGAGCATTGTGGTATTAATTTTTTTGCAACTCCAACTTACCTATAGATTCAAAAAATATTCGACATTTCAAGGACGACTACACCAAAAATATAAATGAGTACTTATATATTTATAATTTTTTGTATATTGATAAACAAATGCTATATACAATTTTAGAAATTAAAAGCGATATGCTCCGACATTGAGCTAAGCTGATTCAAAGTTTTTATCACTGACACACTTCAAAAACCCAGAACGTACTTTACAAATCCAGTCAGCGAGACAATTCGTGGAAAATGTTGAACAGCGTGGATGCTTCCAACATTTCAGGCTTGTACTCTTTCACCCTCACCATGAGAGGTTTGTATTTTACCTGCACATTTCTGCCGTTGGAGAAGGATCTTGATCTGGAATACTTTGACTGCGAGTACAGTGCGGTTACTGAGTTTGATCAGTGTCTGGAATCCCAAACTACTTTCTTCCTTCTACAGCATTGTTGGTTTTTGATCCTCCATGACGTTTTAGAGTACTTCTAAGCCCATCTCTTTGGCAGTATTGCCCCCCAGATAATAACTGCTGCTCTTTGGTTGCTCCAATTAAGTTTGCTTAATTTCTGTATTTTGACTAGTGGAAGGCAGCATCAAATGTGTTACTATACTCTGAACGGACAGATTATCCAGAAACAAGGAGTCATACGCGGAAACAAGAACGTTTGGATCCAGGATGGGCTTGGACGAAGAAATATAATATCGGGGCTGGAGTGAAGATTGGGGACACTATCTACACATCTGGGCTAGTAGCTCTAGATAGTTAGGGCAATGTGATTGGTGAGGACGTTTACACCCAATCTAGTCAGGTTTTCAAAAATATTGAAAGTTTGCTAGCTGTTGCTGGAGCAAAAATGGTTGATGTGATCAAGATCAATACATTCCTGACTGATATGTCCCAATACGGCGAATTCAGTAGAGCACGCAATGAAGCCTTTCCAGACGGTGTGCCTGATAGTGCTTCCTACTGCACTCCCGCGCTAGTCCTTCCACTTTTGTTAGTTGAGATTGAAGCCATTGCAATTATCGGTAGTGGTAGTTGAAGCTTGCTTACTTTGCTAATGCTTATCGAAGATCCGAATGACTAAGATCCCACTTTATTCCAGCTGACCGAACATATTGCTACTACCTCTACATTTTCAACCAACTTTTGCATTTGATCATCTAACGGAGCTGGATTTCAGAGATAAACTTAGACTTTACTGTGCAACCATTCCCACGATTTTCTATTTTCTTAAGTACTTAGATCATAGTAAATTCTAATCTAACTTTAGATTCACTATCCTCGTTTTTTGCTTTACAAGAATTGACTATGACTATCGCTCGATTTCGATCTGCAGAGAAGATTCTCAAATTTTCTTTTTTCAAAAATTTTATCCGTGATTTAGCCAAGCAAGGCACCTCTACACTGACAGTGTTGTTTGTTTTATTCATGGCACATTCAATCCACCTCCTCTGGGCATTATTCTCAAAGTTTTTCTGATTCTAGATCAAAAACCCACGCATGATCCACACTTTGTGGCTAATTTAGATGATATTTTTAAAACCCGAACCAACTGCAGTCCCTCTTGCATCACTCCAAACGATAGCGGTTACTGTTTGTTTGCCTCAAGTGAACAATAAAGTTGTTCAAAGACCGTAAGTTTCTCAGTTACAAGTGACTGAGATTTTTGAATCAACAGAACACTATCTTTGATCCCATGCCCTTCCCGTTCCCGCTCCCCTTTGATGGAAAGCCACACCGCTGGACCATGGGGTTACGCCCGCTAGCTCCGGCAGACTGGCTCTGGCTGGATGATCGCTACGACGCAGAGGTCGCTCTGAGGCATAAACTTCTAGATCAACGTCGAGATGAGGTGTTTCAGGCTTGCCCTGAAGCACAGGTCGCTAGCACAGAGGTACTCGAACTGGTCCTGGCATTTCTTGAAAAATATCATAAGGAGCGCTTTCAACAAATTCAGGGAGAGAAGATCTTGGTGCTGGGGCAAACACCTTCCGGAATGGCCCCTACATCACTGCATCCACTGGAATTAGCAGGACGGATGGTGCAGGAGGATCTGTGTGTGATGCAGGCAGTTCCGGAGGATGACAAAGATGCTGGAGAGTATCGCCTGACTGCAGCGGCACTTTGCTTTCCAACCCGCTGGAATCTGCGGGAGAAGATCGGGCAACCGATGTCCGAAATCCATGACCCAGTGCCAGGATATCGGGAGCAGATCAACGCCCCGGTGAATCAGTTCATGCATCGTCTGACAACAGAAAAATCAATGTGGCGCGTTAACTGGAGCCTGAACGAAGATCCGACGCTTTTTCAACCAGGAGGCCATGGAAGTTTAGAAGCCACACCCCACCTCACGTTAGAAAATGCTGGAGCCGAGGTGTTCTTACGCCTAGAACGCCAGACACTCCGCAGGCTTCCTAAGACAAGTGCAATTCTCTTCACAATCCGAATCTTGCAGTGTCCGCTGGAGGATCTGAATGCCTCAGAAGCCCACAAGCTGGCCCAAACGCTGCGTCGCTGGCCCAAAGATCTCCAGACCTACAAGTCCTTTGCAGCCTACGGATCGGTAGTGCTGAGCTACTTGGAAAAGCGAGTTTGATTCAAGAGTGGCACTCAATGGCGTATATTAGACGCAAGCTGTGAGGCGTGAATGGATCTGGATAAGATTAGATCTTCCACACCTTTGAGCATAAAGTCCTCAGTGTACGACCATCTTTTTAAGCAAATTCGATAAAAATAATTCTGAGATTTTTTTGGGAGCTCATTCTTCAAATGATTTCATATCATGGAATGGATGAACCAATTTTTGTAGTATAATGGAAATAATTTTCAGAGACTGAACGACTTGTTTTGTTAAGCATTTACTCCAATATGACAACTGTCTGGAATCTCAGCAGTTCATTCTGATGAAACAATAAATCCTAATGTATGAAACAGAGATACCGTTGCCAAAACCAACAGCAATACCTGGCAAAAAGGTTTATAATATTTTTCTGCGCTGGGTCGAAACAAAAATTGGCCGATAAAAACGCCTGTGGCAACTGGCATGGCCATGGCCCCTCCCCGCAATATCATCAATCTTCGCTGCGCCGTTTCTTGTCTTGCTCGATCCCGATGGATGTGTAACCCCC
>NYVT01000021.1:0-31563 GCA_002684675.1 Deltaproteobacteria bacterium | reverse complement strand
TGCTAAATGCGTTCAAAAATCAGTGCAAATTTAAAGTCAAATCTTTTTTTCCAAAAAATATTACTCTCTATTTTGTTAATGCAATCCAATAGTTTATCCTGATCTCTAAATGATTTATCATAAGTGATAATGAATTTTGATTCTATTTTAGTTTTACATTTATAATCATCTGAAAATATTTCTATATTTCCTCTCTCAACTAAAGGTGAGATATTTGAACTAATAGAAATTTCCCCCCTCGAATTTTCTTTTAAAAAAGAGATAACTTCACCAGTCGCTATTCGGTCTTTTTCACTTGGGAAATATTGTACCATCATCTGGCTCAATGATGCTGGCATGTTGAACAAAATGCAAACAACTGGAACACTTATCAAAATTCGATTTTTTTCTAAAATCAAAATTATTTTTTCTTTATATTTTTGCAAATTTTCGAATGTAGCCAATGTAGCTAATGGAATTAACATGTCTCCATAGTGGAAATTTCCAGAATACATTTCGGGCTTTCCGATTAGATTTATACCTAAAGCTGGCATTGTTAATAAGAACCATCTCCAATTTAATAAGGGTAGAAAAAGAAATGGTAGATAGACTAGTATCGAAAAAATTAATTTGTTAGATAATCCTTGGAATAGAATTATATTAGAGGCTGTAATCTGATTGTTTTCAAGATAGTAAGGAACAATCAAAAATCTAGCTATAGGCATATAAATTAAACTTACAGAAAATAAAATTACACCATGAAGTCTTGAATCTTTAGATGTTATCATCAACAGACCAAAGCCCATTGCAATGACGCCAGCATTCTCTTTTAGGGTCATCGCGATAAGTGAGATAATAGTAACGGAGATAAATTTTTTTTCATGGTGAAAGATGTATGCTGCTGCAATGAAGAAAGGTGATAAATTTGTTAGGTGAAATTCCCATCTCAAAACAGAAATATAGTGAGGNTGTAAACAAATCATAATAATTGATCCAAAGAAGAAAATATCTTTGTCAATTATCCTTTTTTGGTAAATTATAATGAAAAAAGAAAAGACTGCTAAAAACTTTAATAAAATTAACCAGTACGAACTAATTAATAAAGAATACAAAGGATAGAATATAATTATAAAGAGAGGCTCAAAATGGATTCCAAATCCATGAATTTGATTCATGTCATCAAAATAAGAACCATTAGTTACTAAATTTATTATCATGTTATGATAAATTCCCAGATCTAGATGATGAAATGAGAATGAAAAATATCGAGATGTGAGACTCAGAAATAAAATCCCCAATGAAAGCCAGATAAGATACACAAATTTATTTATTCTTAAATTTCTCGATTTTTTATTAGTTAAATATAGGACTAAATAAATTCCTAATGGTAGTAAGAAAAGATCTGATCCATTTGGGCGAAGAATAAAAGTTAAGATTGAGAGAAAAAGAAATATGTCTGCTTGTTGGTGAAGGGCATTGACTAGTTTTCCCATTTTCAAATTCTGTTTGAATGATAGCAGCATTAAGACTTCTCTCATTTGCACCTTCCTGCTAATTGTGGCAATGTAGTTTCGTTTGACTAACAGTTGGTCAATCTAAATCAAGTTCTTTGGGGTGCATCCACCCCGATCTTTCAGGAGGCTTTATGAATTGGAAACACTTGGCACTGGCGGGTGCTTTGGTCGCAAGTTGGGTTCTTCCCACACAAGCTCAGCAGCGCTTCGTTTCAATTGGAACCGGCGGTGTGACTGGTGTCTACTACCCCACCGGCGGTGCGATCTGCCGCTTGGTGAATAAGGATCGCAAAAAGCACGGTATCCGTTGTTCTGCTGAATCCACAGGTGGCTCGGTGTACAACATTAATACCGTTCGTGAAGGCGAACTTGAATTCGGGGTGGCACAGTCAGACTGGCAGTACCATGCTTACAACGGCACAAGTAAATTTGCTGACCAAGGCAAATTCAGTGATTTGCGTGCAGTCTTCTCAGTTCACCCGGAGCCGTTCACGTTACTCTCTCGTGGCGATAAGCCCATCCGCCGTTTTGAAGACCTCAAAGGATACAAGGTCAATGTTGGTAATCCTGGTTCTGGTCAACGTGCGACGATGGAAGTCGTCATGGAATCCTTTGGAATGAAGATGAGTGACTTTTCCTTGGCAGCTGAACTCAAGGGCTCTGAAATGGCCCAGGCGCTTTGTGATGGAAAAATCGACGCAATGATCTACACCGTTGGCCATCCAGCTGCTGCTATCACCGAAGCTGTGACCACTTGTGACGTAGATCTGGTGGATGTCAAGGGTACCCCGATCGATAAACTAGTGCGTGAAAATAGCTTCTATCGAGTGGCTTCCATCCCAGGTGGCATGTATGCTGGGAATGATCAGGAGACAACAACTTTTGGTGTTGGCGCAACCGTGATCACCTCAGCAAAAGTCCCGGATGATGTTGTCTACATCGTGGTCAAGGCGGTCTTTGACAACTTTGCGGATTTCAAAAAGTTGCATCCTGCTTTTGCAAATTTGAAGGAAGACCAAATGATTAGCGATGGTCTTTCTGCTCCACTACATCCCGGAGCAGTTCGCTATTACAAAGAGCGTGGCTGGATGTAAGTTGACAGGCAGTGACTTCAGTGACTGCCTTGATGCCTCTCGAGTTGTATGTCTACTTCTCTTCCTACCTCAGATCAACCGATTGGTGACGCGCGGGTACGTATTCTCTCTGGAACCTCTGCCCGTGCTGTTTTTCTTTTCTGCGTACTTTGGTCCCTTTTTCAAGTTTATGTCGCCAGCACCATTCCCTTCTGGCTCTCCAGCCTGACTGGAATCAGCCTTGTTTTTAATAACCAGGAAGTGCGCCAATTGCACCTTGCGTTCGGCCTCGTGCTCGCGATGCTGCTCTACCCTCTCGGAAAAAATAGCACTCAGCGTATCCCTTGGTATGACATCCTGCTAGCGTTGCTAGGAGCCAGTTGTTGCCTCTACCTGTTCGTATTCAAAAACAGCATTGCAGATCGTGCGGGACTTCCGACCACTTCTGATCTGATCATTTCTATGATTGGTCTTTGCTGTCTTGGATTGGCAGTCTACCGTGCTCTTGGGTTGCCACTACTCGTTGTGGCCGGAGTGTTTCTGTCCTACGTCTTCTTTGGTGACAAGTCGTTCATTCCAGAAGTGATTCAGTGGAAAGGAGCCTCGCTGAATAAGGCACTTTGGCATTTCTGGATGCAGACGGAAGGTGTGTTTGGGGTTGCACTGGGGGTCTCCTCCTCGATGATCTTTCTTTTCGTCCTCTTCGGTGCCTTGCTTGAACGGGCCGGCGCTGGACAGTACTTCATCCAGCTCGCGTTTGCCCTTCTCGGACACTTCCGTGGAGGTCCAGCGAAGGCAGCGGTGGTGGCCTCAGGTCTTTCAGGACTCTATTCTGGATCCTCGATTGCTAATGTGGTGACCACCGGCACCTTCACGATTCCGTTGATGAAAAAAACGGGATTCACTCCTGAGAAGGCTGGAGCTGTGGAAGTTGCTTCTTCGACAAACGGTCAACTTACCCCTCCAGTGATGGGCGCGGCGGCTTTCCTGATTGCTGAATTCACTGGAACTCCATATCTCTCGCTGATTCGCTATGCTTTTTTACCAGCGTTGGTCTCCTACATCGCCCTGCTTTACATTGTTCATTTGGAAGCTCTGAAGCTTGGGCTAGAAGGGCGCCCGCGCCCTCCTGCTCAAACGACACTACTGCAGCGAGTAGCTGGAGTGGTGGCAGGTTTTGTTGGAATGGGACTGCTGAGCATGTTGGTTTACTTTGGTTTCGGTTGGCTCAAGAATGCTTTGCCCGAGCTAACACTTGGTGCAGCGGCCTTGTTGGTTGCTGGATTCTATCTATTTCTAGTTCGGTTAGCTTCGAAGCTGCCAGATTTGGATCAATCTGGAGAAGTGATTGATTTGGAGAAGCTTCCGCCGGCAGGAACGATTGCCCTTACGGGTTTGCACTACCTGCTGCCGATTGTGGTGTTACTCTGGTGCGTGTTGATCGAACGGCTCTCGCCGGCCTTGTCTGCCTTTTGGGCAACGATTGTGATGGCGACCGTGTTGATCACCCAACATCCGCTCAAGGCCTGGTTTCGTGGAGAAAGCCAATGGAGTGAACGATTCCAACAGGGTATGCAGGATCTTTGGCGGGGGCTAGCCAATGGTGCGGAGAACATGATCGGTATTGGCGTGGCGACTGGAGTTGCTGGTGTAATCATCGGTACTGTTTCGCTGACTGGAGCCCACCAGGTGATCGGCGAATTCGTCGAAATGCTCTCCAGTGGCAGCTTGATCCTGATGCTTCTGCTCGTCGCTGTGATGAGCCTGTTGCTGGGAATGGGCTTGCCCACAACGGCTAACTACATTGTAGTCTCCTCTTTGATGGCTCCAGTGATTGTTTCCCTAGGCTCTCAGAATGGGCTGATCGTACCACTGGTTGCGGTACACCTGTTTGTCTTCTACTTCGGAATCCTGGCAGATGACACTCCACCGGTCGGACTGGCCGCTTTTGCAGCAGCTGCGATCAGTCAAGGAGATCCAATCAAAACTGGTATCCAAGGATTCACATACGATATCCGAACAGCGCTGCTGCCCTTCCTTTTCCTGTTCAACACGGAGCTGTTGCTGATTGACGTCAGTTGGTTCAAAGGAATTTTCGTATTTCTGGTGGCTGCTTCGGCAATGATGCTCTTTGCTGCCGCAACCCAGGGCTACTGGCTGGTACGCTGTCGCTGGTGGGAGACGGTTATTCTGTTGCTGGTCGCTTTCACACTGTTCCGTCCGGGCTACTGGCTGGATCAATGGCAGGAACCCTGGCAACGCTATGCTGGATCTGCCCTGATGGAGCAACTTGAACAAACGGGACGTGACCTGACCGTGCGGCTGGATGTTGAGGGACCTGATTTTGATCGTCCAGAAGAACTGACTAGCCTGACGATCCTGTTGGAACTGAAAGCAGCTCAGTCTCTGCAGCAGGCGCTGGATGAGAATGGGATTCTAATCCAGGTAGATGCTGAGAATGTTACTCTTGAAGAACCTATGCCTGGTTCCAACTACTTCCAGCCTTTCCAGCGTTTTGACTTCTACATGGATGATCCCGTACGCTTGATTGCGGTGCTTGAGCCACAAACCAATCGTCCTGCCAAGGAGTGGTTCTATCTACCGGCATTGGCTTTGCTGGCCTTGGTTTGGTTTGCTCAACGTCGTCGCTCCTATCTTGCTCCAGCCCAAGAATNATCATGTCGATTTCTCATGTCTTCCCTCGTCGTTCTGACTCTCAGTTGCCCACTGCTGTTGCTGGAGAAGGCTGTTGGCTGACGGATGCCAATGGCAAGCACTACTTGGACGCTTCCGGAGGAGCTGCAGTATCCTGCCTCGGTCATTCNGCCAAACCGGTGTTGGATGCCATCTGTCAACAATTGCAGCAACTGGCCTATGCNCACACCAGCTTCTTCACCACGGAGCCTGCAGAGCAGCTNGCTGATTTGTTGGTCCGACATGCTCCTGGCAACCTAGATCGGGTCTATTTCGTCAGTGGTGGTTCAGAAGCGATGGAGGCCTCCCTTAAGCTGTGTCGTCAGTACTTTCTGGAAATCAATCAGCCGCAGCGGAGTCATGTTATCGCCCGACGTCAGAGCTACCATGGCAACACACTGGGGGCTCTCAGTGCAGGAGGNAATCAGTGGCGACGACAGCCCTTNGAACCANTGCTCACCAGTANCGTTTCGCACATTTCACCCTGCTATCATTACCGTGGTNCNGAACTCGATGAGTCTCNGGAAGAGTATGGACTGCGAGTAGCGGATGAACTGGAAANCGAGATTCTGAGGGTTGGGCCGGAACGAGTCGCAGCCTTTCTCGCAGAACCAGTGGTGGGAGCTACGCTGGGGGCCGTACCACCGGTTCTGGGCTACTTTCAACGAATCCGGGAGATATGCGATCAATACGGGGTACTGCTAGTGCTGGATGAAGTGATGTGTGGGATGGGGCGTACTGGCTCCCTCTTCGCCTGTGAGCAGGAAGGGCTTGCACCAGATGTCGTGTGCATCGCCAAGGGTCTTGGAGCTGGACTGCAACCGATTGGAGCGATGCTATGCACGGACATGATCTATCAGGCGATTGCTCAGGGGAGTGGTTTTTTTCAGCATGGACACACCTATCAGGGGCACCCGACAGCCTGTGCTGCTGGATTCGCTGTTCTCCAAGAACTGCTTTCACAGAATCTCCCTGCACAAGTGAAAGAAAAAGGTGAACGCCTGCACCAAGACCTGCGACATCATTTTGCTGATCATCCGTACGTAGGGGATGTGCGTGGTCGAGGTCTCTTCCTTGGGATCGAGTTAGTGCGGAACAAAGAAACGAAAGAGCCACTCCATACTACTTTCAACCTTCCAGAGCAGATTCGCCAAACCGCGATGCAGCAAGGACTGCTCTGCTATCCAATGGGTGGCACAATTGATGGTCGAAGAGGAAATCACATTCTGCTGGCTCCCCCTTTTACAATAAGTGACGCGGAGTTGGACCAGGTTGTGGACAGGCTCTCTTCCACTCTGAGTGCCATCCTCCCTGTGCTCAATAAGGCTGCATGACGTACCTGATGGTGGCTCCGAATGGTGCTCGTAAGACCAAGACCGATCATCCTCTCTTGCCAGTCACCTCTCCTGAATTGGTACAAACCGCCCTGGCTTGCTGGCAAGCAGGAGCGCAGGGTCTGCATGCTCACATCCGTAACTCAGATCAATCACATCTATTGGATGCTGGACGCTACCGAGAACTCCTTGCCTTATTGAAGGAAATAGTCCCAGCGCTGGAAATTCAGGTGACTACTGAAGCTGCCGGAATCTATCAGGCCGCTGAACAACGCCAACTGGTGTTGGATTTGCGTCCGGATTGGATCTCATTGTCAGTTCGGGAAATGGCACGGGAGCCAGACCTAACAGTTGTGTGGGATTTCTACGCTGAGTTGTCTCAAAGCCAAATTTGCATCCAGCACATCCTCTATGACGTGGATGATCTACGACGGTTTTTTGGCTGGATCGCTCAGGGTGTGGTGCCCCGTCCAGCATCTCTTTCGATCCTTTGGGTCCTTGGCCGCTATTCTACCAATGGAAACAGTGATTCTGCCGAGATGAATCAGGTTGCTACCGCCCTGCAGGCGCTGGGAACTGATATTCCGGAACAGGTGATGGTCTGTGCATTTGGTCTTGGACAGATCTCCTGCCTGGTCGAAGCCGCAAAGTGTGGTTGGGACTGTCGGGTGGGTTTTGAGAATGGCTGGTGGAAGCAGGACGGTTCAATCGCCAAGGATAATGCAGATCTGCTACGGGACTTGTGTGATCAGCTAGGTTTGTGAGAAATGATTGTTTGAACAGTAAGAGGAAAGTGCACTCTGGCTAATTTGCCGATCATATCAGCGATTCAACATTCAACAATAGTAGCAACAGATGGATCTTGCATTNAAGGGCAAGAAAGCGTTAGTGACTGGTGGAACCAAGGGGATCGNGCGAGTGATCGTAGAGGTTTTTNTGGAGAATGCNCACATGTGGCCTTCTGCGCGCGCAATGCCGCTGAAGTGCAGTAGGCTTAGGACAACCTTAGCTGCAAAGGCTCGACTGTGCTTGGAATGGCTCTCTATATGGGGAACAAGGAAGCACTGGAGTAATGGGTGTATGACTCCGCCAAGGCTCTGAGTGGTTTGGATATCGGCGTCTGTAAAGACAGCGCATTGGTAAATCCAATTAGTCAAGAGAATTGGCAGACCTCCTTCAATATTGACTTGATGCATACGGTCAGGGCTTGTACCACTGCAATTCCCTATTTTGAGCAGAGTGACTCGGCTTCAATCGTCCACATCTCAAGTATCTCTGGATGAGAGGCTGACTTCGCTGATGGACCGTGCAGAACCGCCAAGTCTGTGATCATCGACTACATGGCTCACCTCTCTTTTCTACAAGCGGCCAAGATTATTCGCGCCAACACGGTCTCTTCGGGCAACACCTACTTCCCCAGTGGGGTCTTGGAAATATTGAGCAGGGCAACCCAGATCGGCCCAAACTGGCGATGGATCTCAATCCAATCGGACGCATGGCATTGTCGAAGAACAGGCCTTTCCCGTACTGATGCTTGCCAGTCCATTGGCTTCCCGCATCTCTGGAACCAACCTTGTTGCCGATGGTGCCCTGATCGGGTTTTAGTTACTGAGAACCTTCCATGTGCCTGGAGGAACTTCCAGGCAGGCTTCGATGGCGACGGTAGCAATTACGGAGACGGTGTCGTGCACCTCGTCAACCACATTCATTCCTCCCTTGGTCACTTCGACCGATACATTTCCCCGTGGCAATTCACAGGCAACGATATCCTGATCGACTTTTTCGGGTTCCTGAACCCCAACGGTGACGTTCACCTGCATCTTCTCATGCGAGATGTCGAGGGAGCGGAACAGGATCAGCGAACTGTGGTGAATTGCATCCTGGACGGCTCGACAGGCAGCCTTGGTATAGTTTCCACCGTAGAGATCATTGCCGGTACCAATTTCAAGAATAAGACGTTGCATCAGCAATCTCCAGGTTCAATGTCAAGGTAAACAACCACAGCGACATTGGCGACTGTGGTTGTGCCCAGTCCGTTCGGCTGGGGAATATCNAGTCCACCGTGGACCACGCTCACCGAACTCTTGCCATGGGGAATTAGTTTTTGAACCCGTGCTATGTCAACCTGATCGGGTTGTTGTACAGCGATTTCTAGTTCGANGATCATGTCTGCAGGAGATGCACCGAAAGCTAAGGGGAGGTTGAGCGAGTTGCGGTAGAGAGCATCCTGGACGGCCCGACAGGCAGCCTTGGTGTAGTTCTGGCTGACTAGGGATACTCCCATGCCCAACTCCATCACCATTCTGGTNTTTNCCATGAATCTTCAGGGGTATTGGGTTGTGATCAGTAGCTGANTTCCAGCTTTGGAAGCAGCAACGACAAGTTTTTCTCCGAGAGACAACACTGGATTGAAACTGGAAAATAGAGATCATCGGGGGATTGACTACAAAAGTAAAATTGATAGAACTTCTATTGTCTATCTCTACTCCACGCATCAGGGAAAACGATAATGGCCTCATTAGAATCACAGCGGCACCTCTTCGACATTCCTCCAGAGATTGCCTACTTCAATTGNGCTTACAATGCACCCTTATTGGTCGAAGCTGGCGAGGTGATGGTGGAAGGAGCCTTGTCAAAGTGCCGACCCTGGCAGCGTAAGCCCAANGATTTTTTTGATGATGCTGAGCAATTCAGGAAGCTTGCTGCGAGAGCACTGGGTGGCAATTCAGAGTGTTTTGCAGTGATCCCCTCTGCCAGTTATGGTACCTCGATGGTAGCCCGAATTTTTGAAGATAAGCTGGGCAGAGNTGATGAGATCATTGTGCTAGAGAAGGCCTTCCCCTCGGAATATTTGCCCTGGCAGCGTCTCAGCCAAGTAACNGGTGCCAAACTGGTGGTTGTAGAAATTCCTTCTGATTTTAACTGGACTCAGGCGGTGTTGGATCGGATTACCCCNCAAACAAAGCTGGTTGCGATTCCCAACTGCCATTGGACCAATGGTGCTATCCTGGATCTGCTGATAATCAGTGAGGTTACTCACTCTNTAGGAGCTTGTCTGAGTCTAGAGCTAACACAGTCACTAGGAGCCTTGCCCCTCGACATGGACCGGGTGCGTCCAGATTTTGTGATCGCAGCTGGCTACAAGTGGCTGCTCTTTCCGTATGGACTCAGCCTTTTCTATGTCGATCCAAGTTGGCATGGGGAACGCCCGTTGGAAGAGACGTGGCTCAGTCGGGAGGGAGCTAAAGTTTTCGAGACACCCTTGGACTATGCTGCGAATTATCAATCTGGGGCTCGGCGTTTCGAAATGGGTCAGAAGAGTATTCCCTCGTTGCTGCCAGGAGGATTGGTCGCGCTGCAACAACTTGGAGATTGGAGTGTGATAAATATCGCAGACACTCTGGAAGAGATTAATGATGAGATTGCACAAGTGCTGGAGGANGTAGGCTGGANTCCAGTTCCAAAGCAATACCGTAGTCCTCATCTGTTAGGAGCATCTTCAGAGAGAAGAGTATCCAAAGACTTTGTGGAGAAANTGGCTGCCCAAAATGTCTTTGTCAGTTATCGAGGGGGTTCGTTAAGAATTNCGCCCCATCTTCATATCAATGAGCAGGATTTGGANCAATTGTTTAAGGTATTGAATAATGCAGAGTAACTGGTTTTGTAATNGTTTCTGTGGTCTTTTTTTGATGGCAGCAATTTACGGGTTTCATTGACTGACATTGACACTGCNGCCAATAATTTNNCGGATACTNNTTTCTGTACCTGGCAATCGAATCCCACTATCTGCNAATTCTGAAAAAAATCAGAGTCCTTCAAAAAAACTGATTGACCGAANCCCGCCACATNCTGCCANAAATTTTGGGNGATTNAAGCGCTATTAGGTATTCATNTTTTTCGGTTTAGAGAAGTAGACTCAATGCTTCTAACTCGCCACGAACACCACTCNATTTCCCNTCTTCACAAATTCTTCNCTCTGGCCATGCCAACAGATTTTAAAANCAGTTCTGAAATTTTTTTGTAAACCAAATTGCTGTCAGCTGCACTAAATAGTCATCTGCAATCATCACTTCCTGCAATAAGCACTTGAGTTGAGGGGTATGGAACAACCTNCACAAACTGACGAGGAGTTAGTNCGTGCCTTTCAGCGGGGTGACCGACAGGCCTTTGGTCAATTNATCGAGCGTCATCAGGATNGGTTATACAGATTNGCCTTGGCCTGGTTGGGGAACAGTGACTTTGCAGAAGATGCAGTTCAAGAGGCGTTTCTACGTGGATTTAACAGCTTGCCTCGCTTTCGTTTTGGAGCTACGCCGTTCTCCTGGCTTTACCGAACACTTCGTAACATCTGTTGTGAAATAAATCGTCGACAGTCAAAACTCAAAGCTTTTGAGAATGCCGAGTTGGCTGTTTGGAAAGATCGAACGGGGCACCGTGCAGCTGGAGAGCAAAGCCTAGAGCGAATTCGAGCACTGATTGTACAGCTACCGACACGCCAACAGGAAGTGGTGTTGCTGCGTCTCTTTGAGGANTGTTCGGAAGAAGAGACAGCCAATGCAATGGGTTGCCGTCGAGGAACAGTNAAGGCTCTGTTGTACAAGGCAAGGCAGCAACTACAACTGGGACTTCAAGAGGANAGAGTCTCGTGAGTGAAGCGGATTGGGAAAAACTCAAAGATGATTATCAAAGCCTGAAAGCTCCAGAGCAGTTNCAACCGCGNATTCTNCTCGCTATGGAGCCTCAACGCTCTGGGTTTACTCCTNTCCGAGTCTGGCAAATTGCGGCACTCNTAGTCCTAGGAGTTGCTGGTGTATGGGGAACTCTGCAATTCCAGCCACTGGAATCTCAGCAAATGACCAAGTTGAGTGCTCATGTAGTTGTTTCTACTGGGGTNACTCTACCCAAACATCCCCTAGAATCTACAGTCTGGCTTGGGATGTCCAAGCCTGCTTTGAGGTCGTTAGCGATAATCAGACCCCGTCTGTCATCNATGNGCCTTCGGCCATCTTCACGATTTTTACTAGGATCAAGGCCAAGGAAAGGCCGTTGATTTAATCAACCAATCATTCTGAGAGAATTGTAATGAAACATAAATTTTTGTTGCCTTTGGCACTGATGTTCCTGTTGCTTCCGGTCACTATCCAGGCCAAGGAAGACGATTTTGAAGAAGAAGTAGCTTTCCTGGAGATCATTCAGGGGTACTACAACCTCATTGAATCAACGCACAACCTGCACTCTAATCCGGAGAGTGCGATGATTCTACATCTCTTCANTATTCAGGAAATTTACAAGGAGCGAGGAGAAGCGCAGCGAGCTATTGCGTTTCTGGAAGAGACCTTGAAGCGTACAGGTAATCCTACGATTCGGAGCGTGATTTACAGTATGCTGGCAGAGTTGAACGAGGAAACAGGTGACCCCCAGAAACGCCTTGAACTCTTACAAACTGGTTTGGATGAAGCACTTTCACGCCTTCAGTAGGCATGTATTTTTGAATCGGTGCAGAGAAACTGAAAAAGGAAAGCAGCTTTTGGCTCTCCCTCGGATCTTCGCAGACAACTTGTAGGTACTCGTGATAAACTAAATTTTATTAGTTTAAAATCCTAATTTTTGGCTCTTTATTGGAGAATCAGGATGTACCTTAAACACCTGACCTGGCGCGAGACTGAACAATACCTGCAGCAAAAACAAATCATCATCATGCCGATTGGTTCNCACGAGCAGCACGGTCCTAATGGCATGATCGGCACCGACATCATCTGTCCGGTAAGGGTTGCTGAAGACCTCTCTCAGAAGACTGGAATACTGATTGGCCCCTCAATCGAAGTCGGTATGGCTCAGCATCATCTAGGCTTTGCTGGCTCCATCACTGTACGCCCTACTACGCTGATTTCGATCATTGGAGATTATGTGAAAAGTCTGGCAAAACACGGCTTCACACACTTCTTATTTTTAAATGGACACGGTGGCAACATCGCCACCGTCAAGGCTGCCTTCGCAGAAATTCANGCAGAAGCTAGCCTCGGACGAGCCCCCGTTCAACAACTGGAGTTGGAACTGGTGCTTCACAACTGGTACCAGGGACGACGAGTGACTGAGATGAGCAATCGCTATTTCCCTGGGATCGANGGTAGTCACGCAACGCCTTCAGAAATTTCGCTGACCTTCCATGCCTATCCTGAACATACCAAGCCAGCGGTGCCAATGGAACCCCGGGTGGCCCGTGGAGGCTCCTTCGGTAGCGCAGTAGACTATCGACGCAAGTTCCCAGATGGCAGAATTGGCTCCGATCCCTCTGGAGCGACCGCGAAGATTGGTGCTGAACTGTGTGAGGCCGCAGTCACTGATGCGATGGATGCGATGCGTTATCAGGGATTCCTCTAAGCTTTTTGCTGAGATGTCGATGCCTGAACCATAGAACCTAGTTCAGCTGAAGGTGCGAGTCTCTTCGGTCGCTTTGACTATGATTTCCAGATCACCCCTGAGGATGCACCGATCGTGGTCCTGACCTCACCCAATGTTTATGACAAGACATCACCTGCTGCACATGATTGAAACCTCAGCACGTCAGGACTATTTGGAAGAAGAGGGAGAAGCTAATGATCTGGAAGGAGTACTGTTTTGCTCGGATGCCTTGTGCAAGCNGTTTTATANGAAATTGTTGAAGCGGATTTGTGATGAGCAGGAAGATCTGGTTGCCTGTTTAAAGCAGCAATGCGAAGCCTNGCATCNGGCAGCTTNATTCATTGTTNCCTATCGAGCTGCAGNTCAGTTCTTTTATTCCAAATCTCTTAGTAGTTACTGGGATTGAGATNCCTTGCAGACTGGTGCAGCTAAATTTTTGGACCTGGCTAGCCTGTAAATNNAATAAGACAAGCTACAGGACACGGTTGCTGCGAGTGCTCTTAACAAAACTGATCATAACTGGATNGTCAACCTGGCNCAGCAACTGTTTGCAGAGNACTGTTAGGGCTGGAGCCCCTGTCAGGTTCGTGATCTCAGCATGCTCTTGGCCGNGCAGCTGAACGNACTTGNAGGAGAAAACCNACAAAAANACTGATGTTGAATCTTTGCTCTGTGCAAACTTCGAAACAGCGATGGTGCNACAAACCCAGTTTAGCCAATGCTTNATGGAACCGGAAAAGAAATTGCGAAAGGTGTTGTTGCAGTGACGTTTTGGTTGTTTGAAATAAAATTGGGTTGATTTCGCTACGAAGTATTAGTGGCTAATTCTTAGCTGATCCCAAAATAGACAACCTGTTTTTCATCTGCTAATCTAGGCACNANACTTTTAATATGCATTGNTTCAGGAGATAACAGCACAATGTCCGGAGTTAATCCCTATATCCAGCAACCCGATTTTGTCCTGCCNCAGAAGCCCTACAAGATCACTTTCTTACCAGCCGATGTAACGGTCGAGGTGCAGCCAGAGCTGCTGCCTCATTCTNAGGATGGGCTCCCCGGTTCTCTTCTAGCCAGTGCCTTGGAAGCTGGTCTCGACATTGATCACTCCTGTGGAGGGGTCTGTGCCTGTTCGACCTGTCACATCTGGGTGCGTTCTGGAATGGAAAGCTGCAATGAAGCTACCGAGGATGAGGAAGATATGCTNGACATGGCCCCGGGACTACAGCAGAACTCTCGACTGGCCTGTCAGTGTGTGCCGGATGGGACGAGTGATGTGGTCGTGGAAATTCCAGATTGGAACCGTAACCTGGTGAGTGAAGATCACTGAAAGGACGATATGATTGCGCTGACTGAAAATGCGGCAAAGGAGATCCGCAAGATTATGCAGGAGCAGCAGTTGGAANAAAATGTTTTCATCCGAGTGGGGGTCAAGGGTGGTGGTTGCTCTGGATTCACCTACACCTTTGATTTTGATGCTCGCAAGACTCGCTTTGACCTGGATTTTGAATCACAAGGGATGCAAATCATTGTGGATAAGAAGAGTTACCTCTACATCAAGGACACGGAAATTGATTGGAGCTACAGCTTGATGGATCGCGGATTGCGCTTCAANAACCCTTCTGCAAAGTCTTCCTGTGGCTGCAAAACTTCCTTCCAGTTTGAAGCACCTGTTCAGGAAAACGTCTTTCAACCCACTTGGTAAAAACGATGAGCACCGAACTTTGTGAAAAAATCAAACAAGCTGTTCAGAAAGCCCTTCCAGACGCTGATGTGGCAGTCACTGGCGGTGGTGGNCACTTCTCTCTGGAAGTCATTTCTTCGGCCTTTGAGGGCAAGGGCTTACTAGCTAAGCAACGGCTGGTCTATGGTGCTTTGACTGACTTAATGGCTGGAGAACGTGCACCAGTTCATGCCATCGATTCATTGAAGACTCTCGTGCCGGAATGAGATTCAGCTTTACCTGGCTGGAACTCCTCCTGGTGACTTCGGTCGCTGCCATCTTTACTGGCACCTGCCCAGAGACTGCTGCTGCACTCCTCCCCTCTACTCATCAATCAAGAGACCACTTCCACCAATCAACGCCAACTGGATTGCTTGCTATTGATGCTCAAGACTGAGTTAATCCAGGCTGGATATTCGCCGGGAGATGATGCTGAACCAATACCAATACAGGTCTCTTCGGATGAAGTAGTCCTACTGGCAGATCTCAACCGTGATGGAGACCTGAATGATACCTGAGAGCGCATCTCCTCCCTTTTTCGTGCCGCCGACAAGAAANTCCAAAGTCACTCTGGAAGTGGGTGGTGTCAAACCCTGGTTGAAAAGGTGAGGGCAGCCTCTTTTGCCCTTGGTCCCAGTCGTGCTTCTGATGTCACCGCCTCAGCACCGCGTTGTAGTAGGCATTCGCTTGGATCTGGATGCAGAAGATCTCTCCTACACCCTCGGTCTGATTTTTCACTGAGTAAGTTATGTCCACACTGCGTCTGCAACTCCATTATCCAGACATGCCAGTTCCTCAGCGGGCTCATCCCAAGGATGTGGGGCTTGATCTAACAGCAATGGCGCTAGAGCCTCACAATGAGAGACTTTTTTTCATAGATACGGGTATCTCGGTCGAACCTCCGGAAGGATACTATGTGGAGGTGGTTGCTCGTTCCAGTTTNTCAAAGACGGATTTCATCCTGGCCAATTCAGTTGGCATCATCGATCCAGATTACCGAGGTCGAATTCGGCTAGCACTAAGATACTTGGGAGAAGGATCTGGGGTAGACGCCGCAGCGGGGCTGATTGGGCGNCGAGTGGCTCAGCTGATCCTACGGTGTCGAGAGGAAGCAAATGTGGAAGTTGTCAGCAAGTTGGGAGAAACCGNCCGAGGTGCAGGAGGCTTCGGTAGCAGTGGAAGCTGAAGCTGCGCCCGCAAAACGATGTGGCGGTTCTAAAGACCTTGAAGGTACTGGCTCAGTTGCAAAATTTGTTGATCTTACAGGAGTTCCCGATACCATTTTGGGAAAAGTCTGTACAAACCGTGACGAGCTTGGATTCATTGCAAGAATATATCATCAGAATCACTTCGGCTAATTTAGAAAGCCGATCCCCTAGAGCAGTCAGCTCATTGGCCAGCATAACACTTTTGCCAATTTGCTTTCACATTGGGTGAAGAAGAAAAAGGCGGACCTGCTCCCTGGCCAATACTGCCAGCCTCCTCCTTGTTTGACCTGAGTTTCATGAAAGACCGAGAAGAAAGTGCCTTGGTTCAGGCAAAAAAAGAACTACAGCAATTTTGGCGAGACACTGGTGTAATTTGTGATGAGCGCTTGCTGAAGGCGTTCCACCAGCTGTCTCGAGAAGAGTTTGTGAGCCCAATTCACCGGGAAAATGCCTACATGGACTATCCGCTACCGATTGGCTCTAACCAGACCATCTCTCAACCCACTACTGTTATGACGATGCTTCGCTTGCTGGAGGTGGCTCCTCAACACCGAGTGCTCGAAGTCGGTGCTGGTAGCGGTTACAACGCTGCCCTGCTTGGTCTGCTTGCCAAGCAGGTGGTCTCACTGGAATGCCGAAGGGAGTTGGTTGAAATGGCTTCTCAGAATATACGTCGAGTGGGCATTCAAAATGTGGAAATCCGTTACAGTGATGGGAAGATTGGCGTTCCAGAGTTGGCACCATTTGAGCGAATCATTGTCACCGCGGCGGCAGCTCACTTTCCCAACGATCTCTGGGAGCAATTGGCTGAAGGAGGTATTCTCGTGGCTCCGGTAGGAGATCCCTATTCCTGCGTAATGACTAGAGCGGAGAAGAGTGATGGGAAACGATACGTCACCCGCCACGGTTCCTACGCCTTTGTGCCTTTGATTTAAGAGAGATGAATTTATGGCTTTTTGGGAAATTTGGCTACAGGCGCTGATCCTTATCATGATTTTGGGCACCTTCCTCTGGGGAGTCAGTGTCCGGATAAAAAATGCCAGTATTGTTGACATCTTCTGGGGGCCAGGCTTTGTGGTCTGCACTTGGTGGTACGCCTGGCAGTGTGAATTTGATTCGTGGCGTTCCACGCTGCTGCTTGGACTGGTGACGGTTTGGGGACTACGACTTGCCCTGCACATTGGCTGGCGTAACCACGGCAAGGGAGAGGATTATCGCTATCAGCAATTTCGTCAGAATTTTGGAACAGAGCGCTACTGGTGGTTCAGTTATTTTCAGGTGTTTTTACTGCAGGGTGGATTGCTTTGGTTCATCTCGGCTCCCTTGCTGGCAGTCCCATATGTTGCTGCAGAAGAAAATCCTTTCGGATTGTTTGATGCGTTGGCACTCTTTTGCTGGGGAGTTGGCTTTGCTTTTGAGGCTGGAGGTGACTGGCAGTTGGCACAATTCAAGGCTAATCCTGCCAACAAAGGCAAAGTGCTGGACCAGGGATTTTGGAAGTATACGCGTCATCCGAATTACTTTGGCGATGCTGCGGTCTGGTGGGGTTATGGATTGTTCAGCGTGGCCAGTGGGAGTTATTGGCCAATGATTGGTCCTTTGTTGATGACTGGACTGATTATTCAGGTTTCAGGAGTACGTCTCCTGGAACGTACGCTGGTTGACGCCAAGCCGGAGTACCAGGATTATATTGAGCGAACTAGTGCTTTCATTCCCTGGCCACCCAAGGCCCCCACTTAATCAAGAACGACTTCCTAGCAGGAAAGCTAACCAGCGATTGCTCGGCTGAGACTTGTGCAGACTTGGCAAGTACGCAGAGTAACGCCAGTTGCTTACCCCCAGCCATAGACTGAAAAGTCCCATCAGCGCAATCTGTGCGTAGGCCCACTTGGAGAAGCCGAAAGATAGCAGGAGGTCATAAGTCCCGTGGAGCACAGCAGCGATCAGCCAACCTCCCAACAATAAGCGAGTGACGGCTGCGGCATCTGCTCCCTGAAGTTGATTGAGGCGGGCCTTGGCAACAAAGTAACCCAGAGGCACACTCATGAAAGCGTGAGCTGGAAGAGTGATCACAGCCCGAGTGGCGACAACGCCTACTCCATACTGCTGAAGATAGAAGCCATTTTCTAACGTCGCAAAACCTAGCGCGACTACCGCACCGTGCAGGATACCGTCAAAGGGCTCACGCAGATGCCTGGTGGGAAAGCTGAGCAACAACAGTACAAGTAGCTTGGCAGTCTCCTCGTTGAACCCCACTAGCATCCAGAAACCAGCCTTGTAGAGTGGCCAGTCTTGGTCCATCCAGGGGAAGGTTTCCTGGGCTCCGGGCCAAAAAAGTGTGTACTTTTCAACACTGTGGTTGAGCAACAGGGCAATCAGTCCACAGAGCATTCCACCGACAAATAGCGCTGCCAATCGTCTCAGACTGGCCCGCTGGTAACGGTGTAGACGATAGAATAACCATCCCCACATCAATCCTGGGGCAATCAGCAATCCAGCTATTGAAAGCATGATTTGTCTCCAAGGGTTTGCGATTAATTGGGAATCGTGGCATGTTTTTTCATTTTTTTCATCTTTCTATATACGACCTGTTCCCAGATTCTTGAGTATCGCATGAACCGCATACCAATGTTGCGCCAGGAAGAGCATACGGAACTGTACCTGTTCGCCGAGGCGATCAAAGCTCGTCGCTACTTCCGCAAGATTCCGATGAACCTGCTGCTGGAAATGCTGCGCCTGTCACAGCTCGTAATGTTGACTCAGGATGAGCAGTTGGTGCATGAGGGCGATAAGAATCCTCCCGAAATGTACATCCTGCTCCACGGCTCACTAATGGTGACCTCGCAAGGAGAGTTCATTTCTCGCTTGGAGGCACCTGGAGATGTAGTTGGAGAGCAGGCAATTCTCTCGCCAGAAGCTCGCACCATGACCGTCACTGCCGAGGTCGACTCCCGTGTGCTTGCGTTTCCAAACGAGGTGTTTCGTGTAGCCGAAGAGATGAGTCACATTCCGGCAATTTACCTCAGCTTTGCCAGTATTCTTGCGGAAAAACTGCGGATTACGGAAGCCCAAGCCAAATTGCGACGGAATGCTCGTCCTCAAGGGAATGCTACGCCACCTTGCATTGCGATTGTAGATATCGATAGCCGGGAGCGACGAGTAATCCGAGGTACCCTGAGCACACTCTGGAAAGAAATGAAGATCGTCGAATATGCCAGTCCCAAGGAATTCATTGAGACTCCAGCTGAGCGGCGCTTTGATCTGATCATTCTTGACCCACTTTATGACCATGACTACCATGATGAACAGGAGTTACTCGAAGCCCTCGGTGAGTCGGTGGGTTTGCACAATTGCCCTGTTTTTGCGGTCAGTGAGTGGTGCAACGATGAAAGCAATCGCGAGAAGCTCGCTCAAATGGGTGTTGGCGATTTTCTTGGTCGCCCATACTCGACTTTCGATCTGCGGCACAAGCTTTCTGCTTTCAAGGTAGCTTATTATCGACAACGGGAACTGGAGCAGGTGGAGCATGCAGCCGATACCGACCGGCTGACCAACCTGGCCAATCGGCGGCGTATGGACGAGTTCCTGGACGCGCTGGTCACGCTGTATCCGGAGGAACGTCAGCCCTTCTCGTTGATCATCACTGATGTCGACAACTTCAAACACTATAACGACACCCACGGACACCAGATGGGAGACGTTGTGTTGGCTTCGATTGCGGCAATCCTCAAACGCAGTGTACGGCGTGGTGACCTAGCGGCTCGCTTCGGTGGTGAAGAATTTGTTGTGTTACTGCCGAAATGCGATAAACCAGCAGCCTTCAAGATTGCTGAAAAATTGCGCCAGGCAGTGGAGGAAGAAGAGATCCCCTACCAGGAACAGCAACCGTCAGGCAACTTGACTGCAACTTTTGGGGTTGCCACCTATCCCTTCGATGCTGAGAACGTAGATATGTTGCTCAAGCGAGCAGATGAATGCCTTTACCAAGGTAAGGAAGCTGGACGTAACGTAGTAATCGGAGCGGAAATGCTGCAAAATACGGCTGCTTGATACAAAAATCCTTGCATTCGCAGCCAAGCTTCCATATGATTCCAAGTTTACCAAATATTCTGGCTCTCCTGAGGGAACTGCGGGAAGCCGCTGTTTCCGTTTGAGATGAAAGTTATGAGGACTCCATTCGTACGCAAAGAAGACGTAGCCGGTGACAAGCATCCACGCAATTGGTGGATCGTCGACGCCGATGGAAAAACTCTGGGACGAGTGGCTACACAGATTGCCCGCGCATTGCGTGGCAAGCACAAAGCCGTGTTCGCCCCACACAGTGATGTCGGGGATTTTGTGATCGTAGTCAACGCAGAAAAAATTCAGGTGACCGGTCAGAAAAGTATGAAGAAGATGTACTATCATCACACAGGCTATCCAGGTGGAATCAAGTCTGCGCGTTTCGAAGAATTACAAGCCCGAAAGCCAGAAACCTTGATTGAGCGAGCTGTCAAGGGAATGATGGCCAAGAACGCCCTCAACCGTGGAATGTTGCGCCGTCTTAAGGTTTATGCAGGATCGGCCCATCCCCATCTGGCTCAGCAACCCAAACCGTTAGAAATTTGAGTCATTTATGAACGCAATCGTGCAATACTACGGTACCGGCCGTCGAAAATCTTCCATTGCTCGTGTCTATCTGCGACCGGGTACAGGCAACATTCTAGTCAACAAAGTTCCCCTCACTCAGTACTTCGGTCGAAGCACTCTACAAATGGTGGTTCGGCAGCCTCTGGAACTAACTGAAAACAGTGATCAGTTCGATATTTTCATTAACGTTAGTGGCGGTGGTTTGTCAGGGCAAGCTGGTGCCATCAAGCATGGTATTTCACGCGCCCTACTGGAAGCGAATGAAGAACTGCGCCCTCAATTGAAGAAAGAAGGCTTCCTAACACGCGATGCTCGAGCGGTAGAACGTAAAAAATACGGACGACCTGGAGCTCGCAAAAGCTATCAATTTTCTAAGCGCTGACCATCTTTTAGGTGCCGTCGAAAAAATCGGCACCTTCCTCCACCTCTCAACCGCCACTCACCGGCGGAATTAAAGCGTACTCTCCTCCTTCCTCCAAGACTTCATCAGCAACCAAATATGCGTCTTGATAAGCGACTCTTGTGCACTGGAGCACCGGTTTCAGCGCAGGGTGGTTATTCTGCAATTTTGCAAGCAGATCAGCGACAGTACTTCCAGCGTCCAATTCTTGATTTTTCGCTTCGAGTGGTAAAGATTCTCGCAACATTGCGAAGGGCTTCAGCATGATTTTCATTGTGGGCTCTTTAGATGAAGGCTTACTTGTTGTTCGTGAAAAACATAAATTGTGTTGTTTGATGAATACTTTGGCTTCAGATGAGATATTGCTTCAATTAGAAAAATCGAATTCCCTTGTCACCTCTAGGGATTACTTGCCCGACCAAACAGGCGTTTGGCACTCCAGCTTTGTGGAGCTTGCTCAGAGCTGCTTCTGCTTCTTCAGCGGGTACACTCACCAATAAACCTCCACTGGTCTGTGGGTCAACCAGTAGTTCCTGTATCACCTGCTGAGCTGGAAATTCAACATCATCCACCACCAGTTTACGATTAGCCTGGTTAGTTCCTGTGGTTACTCCACGTTCATACATAGCTGCTGCTTCTGGTAGCCAAGGCAATTTTTTAGTCTCGATTTCGATTGTCACCTCAGAGCCTTGAGCGATCTCCAATGCATGACCAGCCAGTCCGAATCCAGTGATGTCTGTTGCTGCATGGACGTTGAAAGCTTGTAGTGTCTCGGCAGCCACTTGATTGAGTGTCGCCAACTGCAGGAAACACTCTTCGATTGCTTCCTGACTGACCCAGCCCTTCAGATTGGCATTCAGTAAAACCCCACTACCTAAGGACTTGGTTAGTAAGAGTGCATCGCCGACTCGTGCTCCGTTGTTCCTCCAGATTTTTTGGGGATGAACCATCCCAGTAACCGCCAAGCCAAACTTGGGCTCTTCATCTTCGATGCTGTGTCCCCCAACTAACACAGCTCCAGCTTCCAAAATTTTCCCTGCAGCCCCTGCAATAATGCCGTGTAGGACCTCTTGTCCCAGTTTGTTGGCTGGGAAAGCCAGTAGGTTCAAGCATGTGAGCGGCCGTCCTCCCATCGCATACACGTCGCTAAGGGCGTTGGCTGCAGCAATCTGACCAAAGAGTCGGGGATCATCGGCGGGTGGCGTGATAAAGTCTGCTGTGGTGACCAGCGCCTGGGTATCATTAAGTTGATAGACCCCAGCGTCATCACTAGTGTCAAAACCAACTAGCAGATTTGGATCAGCTTGCTGCGGCAGAGAAGAGAGCAGATTTTTCAACCCGACCGGGTTGAGCTTGGCCGCTCAGCCGCAGGTTTTTGAGAGGCTGGTCAGCGTCGGTTTTCGAAAGAAACGTGTTAGTTGTGCCATCTGTTGTTGTTTTAAAAGTGACTCAGTTAGGCCAGCAGTTGTGGTGTTTCATTGCGAATCAACACCTGAGGTTCTGGGTTTTCAGGAGGAACGGGTAGTCCTTGGTCGCGCAATAGGGCAACGTGATTCTGCATTCCCCATCGTGCCTTATACAGGCAGTCTTCAATTGAGTGCCCTACTCCCGTGAATCCGGAGAGTTCCTCTGAGAAAAATCCAAAGATGATTGGATCTTCAGTAGCTTCGATGATCAGACTGTAGGGAAGATCAAGCATGGTTTTCTCGAATCAGCAGATCTAACAAATATTTTTTAATACCCTGTGGGACACTTTGTTTGGGTCGGTAGTCTAAACGAATGAGCCACTTTGCTCTCTCCTTATAATAGGTACGTTGGCTACCATGTTCCCAGCGTAGCCGAAATCCTCTCTCTTCCAGATGCTGATGCAACTCCAAAAATGTCATGAGGAGTCCTGATCATTTTGATTAAGTAGGCTTTGACGTAGCCGTCCGTGTGCTTTTGCCATGGCGAGTTTTTGAAGACTTGGCAGAGGATGCCACTGTTCTTCTGCCTCCAAAGTAAAATCATCCTGAATGGATGTCAGCGTACAATAAAAAGGATGCAGGGTCGCTAGGAAAGTTGTGTAGACATGAGTCAAGGTAGGCCAATTTGTTTGTAGTTGGAAGTTGGGCCGATTACGGCGCTGCCATTCGGCCTGCAACTCTACCAAGGGCTCTTCTTCCTTCACAAGGGTTTCTGGAAATGCCCAAAGACCTTGCATCAAACCTTGTTCTGGACGTCGCAGTAGTACTTTATTCTCGCACACGAGTACCAGCACAGCTTTTGTTACAGGGGTAGGTGCTTTTCGTTGAACACGGCGAGGAATCTTTGCCGTGGTCTGGTGAATATATGCTTGGCAGTGAGGCTGTATCGGACAGAGCAAACAACTCGGTTGCTGGATGTAACATACTGTTGCTCCCAACTCCATTAGTCCTTGGTTGAAGTTGCGGGCACGTCCTTTTGGGAGCCAATCAGTAGCCACTTGCCAAAGTTTTTTTTGGGTGGAGCCAGCTTTTGGATCAGCATCTAGGTTGAGCAACCGACAAAGTACACGGATCACGTTGCCATCAACAATTGGACGATCTTGCTCGAAAGCAATGCTTGTAATCGCTCCAGCGGTGTAGGGTCCAATCCCAGGAAGCTGCCGAATAGCTTCATAGTCGTTGGGAAATTCACCGGCGTGCTGTTCACAGATTTGTTTAGCTGCCCGATGAATGTTGCGAGCCCGTGCGTAGTAACCAAGGCCCTCCCAGAGTTTGAAAATCGTACCTTCCTCTGCCGTGGCTACAGATGGGATACTCGGTAGAGCTCTCATCCAGCGGTCATAGTAGTCAAGGACGGTTGCCACACGAGTTTGCTGCAGCATCATCTCAGAGATCCAGACCCCGTAGGCTTTGTAGTTTTTCCGCCAAGGGAGATCTCGCTGGTGCTCTGCAAACCAGGTAAGCAAGGTGTTCTGTAGCTGAGACAATTCGATAGGTAGCATCTTCTGGGAAACAAAAGAATCTGAGAGAAGAAAAAAAAGACTAAAGAAATCTAAGTACTGGTCGATATGTTCATCAGGCATTCAGTGCATTGGAAGCGCCGAGCCAAAAAACGCTAAAGAAATTTTCTCCGGCGTCGATAATAACCGCAAATGGATTTCGTTTTCGTCGTTCCCCTTTTGAGTCAGGAATCTCAATGGCACTTCGGGTCAATTCAAACGTCGCAGCACTAAACGCCTTGCGCCATCTGAATCACACCGAGAAAGAACTCAGCNGCAATCTAGAGCGNCTCTCCTCAGGGCGNCGATTGAATAGAGCAGCTGACGGCCCAGCAGAACTAGTGATTTCAGAGCAGATGAAGGCGCAAATTACTGGCNTGGANCAATCGATTCGAAATTCNGAAACTTCCATCTCTATGATNCAGACCACCGAAGGTGCTCTGAGTGAAGTTAGCTCNATTCTCATNAATCTCCGNCAACTTGCAGTACANTCCGCNAACGAAGCAACCAACGATGNAAAGATGTTGCAGGCCAANCAGGGTGAAATTGAAAANCTNTTGGTNACCTTGAGCAACATNNCCAAAAANACTCAGTTTGGAACCCGTACCTTGTTAGATGGNAGCAANTCCGTCAGTGGNGTTGCNGTAGGNGATGGAATGGACTTCGTGGAAGCNAAGGAATTNACAAAAGCTTCTCCAGCTGAAGGNTACAAGATCAATATNACTCAGCCTGCGACTCGNNCNATGGCNGTNGCNGAANACACCTTNGCNATGGAAGANATCTACAANTCNTTCGTCATNAGTGAAGGTGGNCGNACTGTAGAAGTCAATGTNNNAGACAANTTGGATCTCTATCGNGATGTTGAGCGCTTGCTNCAGGCTGCAAATACAAGNNNAGAGCCTGGNTTTAAGGAAANGACAGAACTAGCTCTNCAGCAACTTGTTGCCAACGAAATGCAACGCCAGATTGACCAGGCNGGTCTGAATCTCGAAGTCATGGTCTACAAACCATTNGATACATTGGGTGAGACCCTNTCTGACTTCAACAACTTGGAAGATGTCTTGAACNAGCTTGAGCAGTATCCCAGTGAGGAAATTCTTAGNGANTTNAACAAATTAGCTAATGAAGAAGTGATTGTCATTCGTCACCGAGAGTANGGTAGNGAGCCAANCTTTACAGTCACCACAGAGNTTGANGATTTCTTCAATATGGATACACCNGCCAATAAGGCGGTAACTGCTATCCCTGGACGTGACGTTGAAGGAACNATNGGAGGCAACCCNGAATTTGATGGTGGAGAGCCGGCTGTTGGACGNGGGCAATTATTGAGTGCAGCTCCNGGCACAGTNGGAGAAGGNGTGACAGTTCGNTATGGTGGGGAACCTGANGACATTATTTATGAAGTCTTCAACCGCCGTGAAAACAAAATTGCNGGAACNCTGCTACGCCAGATGGAGCGNNGTGNNATGGTTGGAGAGGANATCGATGGCTACGTNCATGTNTCTCAACGATCTTTGGCATTNCAGGTCGGACCNAGTGAGGGGCAACAACGGAAGATCTCTATCCAGAGCATTAGTCCAACCAAGCTGGCNCGGAATATCGACAATGANAGCCAATTCCGTAGCTTGAATGATATTGANGTTTTGGATGTTGATTCAGCTCAAGATGCCTTGAAACTAATCGATGTCGCAGTNAGTGAGATTTCTAGTTTNCGAGGAGATCTAGGNTCTTTCCAGAAAAATGCTTTGGAATCNAACCTGAGNAGTNTNCGAGTGACCCGAGAAAANCTTGTTTCNGCNGAGTCTACATTGGCTGATGCNGATATGGCNGAAGAGATGAGTAGTNTGGTACGNAACCAGATCNTNATGTCTTCTGGTACAGCAATGCTGGCTCAAGCCAACCAGGTACCNCAGTCGGTNNTGACCTTGTTGGAGCGAGCCTGATGCAGAAACAACATTTTGAACTAAGCCGGTGAGAATTCACCNATACAAGAGTAGTTGACAGNGAGTGTCGAATGAGCCCACAATCAGTCGCANGATGCGACACCTGTCAGAGCCAGTGGCTACTGACACNCTCACCCATACAGATTAGGGAGGTCTCTTGGCAGAGATGAACCCGAATGCGGTCATGGGATTGGGCTCAAAGCTCAACACCTCTGAAATCATTGACCGCTTCATCAAGATTGAAAAACGTCGGCTACAGCCAGTAGAGCAACGCAAGGAAGAAAAACTCCAACAAGTGGATGCTTGGGCTGCGCTGCAAACAGAGATCAACAAGCTCAAAGATACTGTTGATTCTCTGGACCGAAAAGACATTTGGGAGGCCAAGAAAATTACTTCCAGCAAGCCAGACATCGTGACAGTTACTGGAGGAGCTTCTGCAGATCCAGGCAAGACAACCATTTCTATCGACTCAATTGCCACTGCACATCAACTGAATTCACCAGGATTTAAAAGCAAGGATGCAGTCTTTGGGACAGGTGTGATCAAGATTCAAGTTGGCGAAGAAGATGGAGATACACCGATATTCATCAATGTCACCGAAGAAAACAACACTTTAGAAGGTATTCGTGACGCGATCAACGACTCAGGAGCCGAAGTGGAAGCTTTTGTAGCAGAAACCTACGGAGATAAGCCCTTCCGGTTGCTGCTAACTAGTGAGCGAAAGGGAGCTGGAGGAGCGATTCAGATCGAAGTGAAGCTCGAGAGCAGCGAAGAAAATGTTCCGATTCTGGATTTTAGCAACAAGTATGATGAGGCGGCTGAATGGGATGGAGTGATGCGTCGCCGCACACTAGAAGACGCGGCTCTTGGCGAAAATCTGATGAGTTCAACACCGATTACGGAAGTCACAGGTAATTATACTGGAACAGAAGACAACACTTTTACGATACAGGTCATTCAGGCTGGAGTCATACCAGGTGAGAATGATGTAGTACTGGCATGGGAAGATGAGCTCGGTAGGACTGGGGAGTTTCGCATCAATAAATTTAATTATCGAGCTGGGGATGCACTGGAACTCGCAGATGGGCTGAGCTTGCGACTGAGCCAAGGTGAGGTGGTCAGTGGCGACTCTCTTCAGATCAAGGCCCATACAGAAAAATCTCCAGCAATGTGGTGGTTAGATGAAGGAGAGCGCGCGGCAAAAGTTGATCCTCCAACAGACTGGCAGTCAAGAGCTGAAGGTAGTGGGATGTATGTCTTCGGAGAATACACAGGAGAAGAAGAAGACACGGTTATCTTCCGTATCGAAGGTTCTGGTCAGGTAGGTGGGGCACAACCGCTTTATCTACACTATGAATTTACTGAAAGTGGGATGAACGGGAAATTGCGGGTCTCTGAGCCATACTTTAGTACTGGTGGTGAGGGATCTTCGGAATCAGCAACAGCCTATGACGCCAAAGATGGAGAAGAACTATTCAACTTGGAATTTGGTGGTGGTAAGGGAGATGGAGTTCTCTCAATTGGTAACGGGCTCTCGATCAAAGTTCCAGCAGGCTTGGTCTCAGATGGTGACACTGCAACCATTCAAGTAGAGCCAAAGAGTGATCCTGAAGCGGTTAATTTCTGGTGGCAAGAAAAAGAGAGTGAAAGCAACAGTAAGGTAAGTTCAGGCAAAGTTGACGAATTCCTCAAATTTGAGCCCTATGAATTTGACGAAGACGAATTAGAAGAAGCTCTTGAAGAGAGTGGAGGCAAGCCAAGAAGTCGCTATGGTTCCCTGGACGATGGCATCCAAAGTAATGAAGTCTTCAGTACTGCACCGATCGCAATCAGCGGCGACTACATGTCTGGTGAAAATAAGAACTATACATTCACTGTTACAGATCGAGGGAATGTCGGGGTGACGACAGAGTTGGAGGTGAAGTGGGAAGACGATAAGGGCAATGAGGGTAAGCTCGACTTTGGACTCAACTATCAGCCGGGTGATGCAATTCCCTTCGATTCAGGATTGTCTTTGATGCTCGGAGAAGGAGAGTTACTCGCAGGTGATAAATTTGAGATCAGTGCCACGACAGCAACGGTTCGAGAAGCTAAGGACTTGGTGTTACGGCTTGGAGCAACTCGGGAAGGTGGAGGCCTGGAGATTCGGCGGGACAATAATATGGTTGAGGACCTGGTTCCAGGACTTCGGATGGAAATCTTAGATTCTAGTGAAGAACCGATCACGATTTCAGTATCCGATAACACAGAGGTGGCTCGCGAGAGCATTATCAATTTTGTCGATGCTTACAACACATTTAATGCTACTGCAACGGAAGTGACCAAATACGATGCTGCGACACAAACGGCAGCTCCCTTATTGAGCGATCGAAACGTAGCCCAGATGACCAATGAAATTGCAACAACAACTATTGGTTCAGTGCCTGGTTTGCCACAGACAGATAACATGCTCTTCGCTCTAGGAATTCGCATCAATGACAAAGGTGTCATGTCTGTTGATGAGAACAAACTGAATGAGAAAATTGCAGAAAACTTTGAGCTGGTAGCCAATGTCTTTCGCAGTAATGGTGATTCTAATGCGCCAGGAGTAGCGTTTGTAGGCTTGACTGATAAGACACAGATAAATCCGGAAGGGTATGATGTCGAAGTCAGCAAGGTGGCAACTAGAGGGACTTTAACAGGAGGCTCGCTACCGAGCACAGTTCTGATCAACTCTAGCAACAATGCCTTCTATCTTTCGAGTGGTAACAAGCGTTCAGAACTCATTGAAATGCGCGAGGGCACTTACACACCAGCTTCACTAGCTCGCGAGATCCAATCGCAACTCCGCCAAGACCGAGTATTAGGAACGCGTAGTATCCGAGTGGAAGTCAAAGAAGAAGGTTTGCAGTTTATCTCTGACATCTATGGCTCCAAGTCAACTCTAGAGATTGAGGCAGGTGAGGAAAAGAGTCTCTCAGGGCTGGGATTAGGGATGTACGATGCCAAAATCGGAGAAGATGTGGTTGGTACCATCGATGGTGTTGAAGCCTCGGGTCGAGGACAGTTGCTGGTTGGAGCAGATGAAAGCGAAGCTGAGGGCTTGAGGCTCTTTGTTACCCTCCCCGAAGAGCAGGTCCAAGCCGGAGAGCCAGAAGCGAACGTAGTGGTAACCAAGGGCATTGCAGTGCAGTTGAAGGATATTCTACGACGAATCACTGATCCGGCTGGAGGAGACCTAAAGCAAGTAACGAATGACTTGAGCGAGCAGCTCCAATCTTATGATAAGCAGATCAAAACGCTCAACGAACGAATTAGTAATAAGCAAGAGTCCCTGCAGATCAAGTTTGCCAAATTGGATAACACGATGGGCCGTCTGAAGGCCCAACAGAGCTATCTCACACAGCAGTTGTCTGCTCTCAACGGCAGCAAAGGTGGGGAAAAGAAAGAGTAGTAGTAGAGCAGGTTTGTGAACGTATCAACCCAAGGAAAGTCATGAGTGCGTACGGGAAGTATCAGAACGCCTACAAGCGGGCTTCGGTCAATACGATGGACCAGAATAAGCTGATCGTGATGCTTTACGATGGGGCGATCAAAAATATTACCTTCGGCGTGGAACAGATGCGTCTGGGTAATGTGGAAAAGACTCACACTCACCTAGTTAAGAGTAAAAACATTGTCGCAGAGTTGATGGCTTCGCTCAACATGGACAAAGGTGGTGAGGTCGCTAAAAATCTGCGTTCGCTCTACAGCTACATGTTCGGGCAGTTGATTGAATCAAATATGAGCAAGAATCCTGAGCCTGCGTTGCTTGTCCGCAAACTATTGATGGAATTACGTGAAGCTTGGGTTGCCATTGGCAAGAAGAGCGCCGGAGTTCAGCCTGCTGCTGCTACGCCACAGCCGAGTATGGGAACACAGCCGAGAGCACCACGCGCTGCGGCAGCACTAGGAGGAAGTCCAAGGCCACAGCCAACTAATCCAGCGCAAGCGGGTGAGCGGAGAATCAATTTAAGAGGTTGAAGTAAAAAATCCACCTTTCTTATGAAGGAGTACTAAAGTTTTTCTCTAGAGAGACCGATAAAAGAAATAGTGAAATTTTCTTCCGATCATTGTTTCTAAAAACTAAGTCTTCTAGAGGAAAGCATGGCCCAGTTGCCGTACAAGAATTACAATCAGACAAAGATCCAGACTTCGGATCAGTTGTCGCTGATTATTTTGTTATACGATGGACTGTCCCGCTTTTTACGGAAGGGACAGCGCAAAATTGTCGAAAAAGATTACGAAGGAGCACATCACTACCTGACTCGTAGCCGTGATATCGTCAACGAGCTACTGGTTACCCTTCGAGTTGAGGAAGGTAATAATGTTGCGCAGAATCTGCGCAACCTATACGTGTTCATGATTGGCCGAATTATCGAAGCAAACTTGAAAAAAGATGCTGCGATAGTTGATGAAGTCCTGACAGTCGCTCAGAATTTACGCGATGGCTGGACTCAATTGAAAGATCAGCAAGCTCAACTGCGCCAGCAGAAGCATCAAACTTCTGCTAATGACGAGATCGTCAGACAGCGCAAGATTCGGCTGCACGGATGAGGTCTTTGACATGCTAATGGGGGCACCCAGGAGAGGTGCCTGACCGAACTGCAGCTTGCCCACCAATCGGGTGCTCGCCTGCCGATGCCACAAACGAAACCCCTTCGAGTTGTTGAACATCCCTACCGACCACTGACCACAGAACATCTCAAAATAGCCGCACTACTTAGTTCTATCTCTGAGTACTATTATATGTATAACTGGATTGACTCATTGCTGTCCTGAGAAATACGAGCTAGATTTTAGCTGAGCTGATTTTGAAACTCTGTCTGCTATCCTATTCTGAATAAGAGTACCAACAGAGAAGTTACAGTAGCACTATGCGCGATTGCTTCCGCTGAGAACTAGGCTCAGGATCTTGATCTGAAATCAGTGATTGGAGTAGTCAATTTTTGGCAAGATCTCGACTATCCACCCAGTAAAGTTTCATGGAAAAAGCTTTCATGTGGAACAGTAGAACCAAATTTTTCCTAAAAATATTATTTTTCAGAATTTTTTGGGGAAAAATTTATGTGATATTATCTCGTAGTATCTCCTAGAAAGTGCCTGAAAAAAACTTGTAGTAGCACTGAGTGCTACACTTACTGAGGTGTAGAACCGCACTCCTCAGAAGATATAAGTAGAATTTAGTGCGGAATGCAGAATCAGATTTAGACTGTTAACTGATGTTTGAGAAACTGCTCCGATACTTGGCTCAGTCAACGGATTCTTATAATGAATTTGGACCTCCCTATAAACGGTACTTAGTCACGTTCCCTCACAGGAGATTTATGGGTCTGTTACTTTGAGATAAGATTCTCATTTGGTGCTAAAGAGAAGGTGTTAGAGCTTAAGAGTTGTTTAAATTATGAAGGAGTAGGTTCAAATAAAATTCCAATATCAGTTTGGATTCACTGTAACACTTCATGTTATGAAGCAACTGAATCAAATAATGTTTTAATCGACAATTAAGTGATTTGATCTGGGCTGTGAATATCTTGCTCTGCGGTGTATAGCAGCAATATTAAAACATTCATAATTTTTTAGACAGTCCGAGCAGTAGCTCATAGTGAACAGGCCTTTCAGTTACTGAAAAAGTTATCTGGTGGTCTTGAATGACCAACTTATTGGAAGCTAGTCTCTGTGCA
>NYVT01000020.1:0-18524 GCA_002684675.1 Deltaproteobacteria bacterium | reverse complement strand
GATGATTGAGAAGACATATTGGCATTTGAATGATGAGATTAGGCTTACAAGTGCGTTGGCTGATTATAGAAGACGCGAAGATGGAACTATTGAAGTGATATAGAAAGTCGATATGGAAAAGAGTGAGAGACTGAGGTACTTCAATGTGCCGCCCTGGAGCACAACTGCTGTAGGTGATGCCATCCTCCAGTTGCTCCACTAGTAGGAATCAGTATATTTTCAATCCACTATATTTTCAATCCACGTATTTTTGCAGGAACTTGGGCATCAGTCCAAGGACATTTCACCTCTGCATTTAGAAACAACTGTCCGTATGAACAATCCACTGCTCGATTCTCTCAATGAAGCTCAGCGCCAGATTGTCCTCCACGAGCAAGGGCCAGCCCTTGTGATTGCTGGGGCTGGAAGTGGTAAAACTCGGGTGATTACTCATCGGGTGGGACAACTATTGCGAAATGGAGTACCTGCCAATTCAATCTTGCTGCTAACCTTCACCAACAAAGCTGCCAACGAGATGGCACACAGAGCCTCACACTTCATGCCCGTGCAAGATAGCGGACCTCGACTGCTGCACGGTACTTTCCACAGTGTCGCCAGCCGATTCCTACGCCGCTATGCCACCCAGGTCCAGTACGAACATAACTTCAGCATTCTTGACAGCGGTGATTCACAGGATTTGCTCAAAGCCGCCTTGGCTGAAGTGATGGGCAAGCCTTCCAAGCACTTCCCCAACGCTTCCGTGCTCAGCAATGTCTTTTCCAATGCCTTCAATACGACCTGCGAGGCTACATTACTTGAGCAACGACTTTACATTGAACGAGATTTTGGGTTGGAAAACTATCTATTGCGCAGTCCCTATGCCTATCTAGAACAGCACATTGAGTCGATGCTTCAGATTCTCAAGCGCTATCGCACTAAGAAACGACGCAATCAGGTGATGGATTTTGATGACCTGTTGGAAAACTGGCTGGACTTGCTACTTCAACATCACGACAAATTGCCACTCTGTCAGCAAATTCAGCATCTGCTTGTTGATGAGTATCAGGACACCAATCAGGTTCAGGCTCAGATTCTTGACTACCTGTCTCGTCCTCATCGCAACCTGATGGTGGTGGGTGATGATGCACAATCTATCTACAGTTGGCGCGGTGCCAACTTCCGAAATATTCTTGATTTTCCGGAATACTACCAGGCGGTGGTGTATCGACTGGAGCAGAACTACCGCAGTACTCCACAAATCCTGCAGGTGGCCAACGAGAGCATCAATTGCAACGAGGAACAGTTCGAAAAAAACCTCTTCACTGAGCTGATGGATGGGACACTCCCTCAGATCCATCAGGTCTGGGACCCACAAGCAGAAGCCGATGTTCTGCTAGAGCTAATCCTAAAGATCCGAGACCAGGAGATTCCNCTGGATCAGATGGCCGTGCTCTACCGGACTCATGCCCAAGCGGCNATCCTGCAAGTGGCTCTGACCAGAGCTGGNATTCCTTTTCAGATTCATTCGGGAATCAAGTTCTTTGAGCAGGCTCACGTCAAGGATCTACTGTCTTTTGTCAAGGTGCTCTTCAATCCTCTGGATGAAATCTCCTGGATGCGAGTTCTGAAGCAGATACGTGGTATCGGGAACATCACGGCCCACAAGATCTATAACGTTTTCCAGGAACAGCAGGCCNTCCGCCTGAGTCAGAATAACGAAGCCCTGCAGAAGTTGATTCCNGCCAAGGCAAGAGAAGACTGGAATCAATTACAAGAGTGTTTTCGACAAATGCTAGTCCCGGAAACTTTTGTGTCTCGCATGCTCGAGATCGTCTACCTCAACTTCTACCGTGAAGTTCTACGCAATATCTACGAGAATGCACCACAGCGTGAGGCTGACCTGCAATCCCTGCTGGAATTCGCCGGCAACTATCCAGATCTGGATTCCTTCCTCAATGAACTCTCCTTGGTTGGCAATAACCTGGTCAGTGACCGAGAATCGATGGAATGGGAAGATCAGGAGCACCTAACCCTGACCACGATTCATCAGGCCAAGGGCCTTGAGTGGGAAGTTGTATTCCTGATTGGGCTGACGGAGGGACTCTTCCCCCACCAACGCAGTATGAATAGCAGCGACCAATTGGAGGAAGAACGGAGATTGTTCTACGTCGCTCTCACCCGTGCTCAGCGGCACCTAATCCTGACCGCCCCAGCTATTAGCGCCAACTACTACGGCCCCAGTCACAGTGGTCGTTCCCGCTTTCTTAAAGAGCTACCGGATGAGCTTTATGAGCAAGTCGCCCACGAGCCTAACCATGCCAACTGGGGATTCTCCCGACCCTCCTTTGAGTTCTAGATGGAAAAACCGTCGACAATTCTGATTAGCTGTGATAAATATTCTAGTTTATCAATTTAATGTTTTGTTTCTGATACCTGCGCATGGCTCGTCTGCCCGATCGGCTGCTGCAACTGTTAACCCCTCCACTTGAGCAACTCGGCTACGAAATCTTGCAATTAGACTGGAGACGCGAAGGTAAAGAACAAGTTCTCTGCCTTTGGATTGATCGCCCGGAGGGAATCAATCTGGATGACTGCGTGCTGGTCAATAGAGCCATCGAGCCGATCCTAGATAATGAGGATCCTATTCGGGGTGCCTATCGACTAGAAGTCTCCACGCCCGGTGTGGATCGTCCCTTGCGTACCCTGGCGCACTACCAGCGTTTTTTGGGAAAGCGCATCACGCTCTTGCTGCACAATAGCCAACAGGGACACAAGCGCTGGACTGGAACTCTGCATACTACCACTGATCAGGGNATCGTGCTGCGGGCGGAGCAAGGANCGCTACTTGAGATTCCGCTCCAAGAAATTTGTCAGGCACACCTTGANCCTNTACTGTTCGGTTGACCCCTTAGGCGCCGACTTCCTTCACTTCTCACTGCGTGAGGTCGCTGTTGCGAGACAACTTGCTCGAAGTCATCACTGAAGTNTCCAAGGAAAANGCCTTGGATCGTGACATCATGATTCGTCTGGTGGTCGAATCCATTGTTCAGGCTGCNAAAAGGAAGCTTCCCTACGAATCNATTGAAGGCAGCTTCAACAAGCGCACGGGCCAGATTGAACTTTTCCAGTATAAGGAAGTAGTAGATATTGTTGATGATGCTGACAACGAGGTTTCTTTGGATGAAGTCCAGGAAATCGATCCAGAAGCGCAAATAGGTGATGAGGTGGAGTACCTGATTGACGAACGAGAGTTCAATCGGATTGCCCGATCAGCACGCAGTATCATCTTCGGCAGCATCCGTGAAGCAGAGCGGGAAATGATTGTCAGCACCTTCGAGAAGCGAATNGGCGAAGTGTTGACCGGAACTGTACTGCGTTCNGAGAGTAACGGCCGGATTGCNCTACGCTTTTTGGANAAAACCGATGCTTATTTGTTTCGCCGAGAGCAAATTCCTGGAGAGAATTTNAGCTACGGAGACCACATTCGGGTCTATCTGATGGATGTAAACAATAATCCTCAGAAACCATCCCAGCTTGCGATTTCCAGGACTCATCCTGGACTATTAATCAAGCTCTTCGAAATGGAAGTTCCAGAAATTTATGATGGTATTGTCAAAATTGTCAGTGCAGCCCGAGAGCCCGGTAAGCGTGCCAAGATTTCTGTCTACAGCAAAGATCCAGACGTTGATCCTGTTGGNTCCTGCGTAGGCATTCGTGGTAGCCGGGTGCAGAACATCGTCAACGAANTATACGGAGAGAAAATCGACATCGTCCGCTGGAANGAAGATGTNGCTGTCTACACGACCAACGCACTAGCACCCGCGGTAATTGATGAATTGGCAATTGATGAGGAAACTGGAGAAATTGACGTGATTGTCAAGCAGGATCAGCTCTCCCTAGCCATCGGTAGCAAAGGACAAAATGTTCGTCTGGCCTCCCGCCTCGTTGGCTACAAGATCAATATTTCTGTNGATGAAGAAGAAGCACCTAGCATTGAAGAACAANTAACNCGTGAATTGGAACGAGGCAAGGAAGAGCGAGAACTGCTCTACACTGGCATTACTAGCGGTCTGCATGCTGCAGGAACTCCCGCTGCTGAAGCAGCAGCCCGCAGGAATGAAGATGTAGCAGCGACTGAATCAGAAGATCCANNAGGGGAGGAGATTGAAACAGAGGCTGTATCGGCTGATCCTACGATAGAAGATCCNAAAGCAGCGGCCGTGGTTACCGAACCAACNNAACCCGACACATCTGCACAAACAGCAGATCCGTCAGAAACTACTGAGGAAAAACCCTCCTGAAACCCCAAGAAGTCCAGAATCCTATGTCCAATATGCGTGTGTTTGAGCTGGCCAAAGAAATGAATCTGCCAGCCAAGCAACTGCTACAGCGAATCCGTAAACTCGGAATACCTGTTTCNAGTAACTTTAATGCGCTCTCTGATGAGCAAATTGCAATTATTCGTAAGAAGATCGGTGGCCCTGCCAGTTCACCACCAAGTCGCCCNGCTAAAGAAAGTCCAGCACAAATAATCTCCACACGCCGAGAAGATACAAATCCAGAGGGAACTCTTGAGTTCGACAGTGACACACTGATTGGAGGCAAACGCCCAAGACGTATCCGCAGACGACGATCCGAAGAAGTGCAAGAGGAAAATATCATTCGGGTCAGTGGTGATCGGCAAGAGGCACCACCCTCACCCGTTGTTGAAGTCCAGCAAGAAACGACTGAGCCTGAAGAAGCTNCTNTGGAAACTACAGTGGAAGTTCAGTCAACAGACACTTCTGCAGAAGAAGTGANTAAAGAAAGAGTAGTAGAGTCTGAGCCCAAACCATTACCTCTGGAAGNAGAAACTGNNATAGAGGCAGCTCCATCATCACCTCCGTCCTNAGAGCCAGCTAGTAGACCTACCACTCCNAGTAGAGAAGAAGAAGAGCGTAAGCAGCGAGAGCGAAAGTCTGAGAAAAAGGGTAGTAAAGCTCGCCATCATCGCCGTGAAGAGTCCGAGAGTGAGGCACTGCAACGAAAACAGCGACGAGAAAACAACGAGCCTGGGGTTGTCAATTATANCGAGGATGACGACCAACCTCGACGAAAGCAACGCAAGAGTGAGCGACGAAGAGGCCAGCGTGTTCGTGAGCAGGCAGAAACCACCAAACATGTCTTTAATCCTCGCAAAAAGAGNATCAAGATTGGCAATGCCATCACCGTTGCAGACCTCGCTAGTCTAATCGGAATCAAAGTNACAGATATCCTTAGGCNCCTCATGGAAAANGGGGTCATGGCTTCNATAAATCAGAGTATTCCAGGAGAGACTGCTGCGCTGATTGCTGCTGAATTTGAAGTGGAAGTAGAACAAGAGACCACTAATCTCGAAGAGCAGGTCTTTGAGACTACCGATGGCACCGACCAGCGTGAGCGCGCCCCGATCGTTACCATCATGGGCCACGTTGATCACGGTAAAACCTCCCTGCTGGATAAGATTCGCTCAGCGAAAGTTACCGAAGGTGAAGCTGGAGGCATTACCCAGCACATTGGTGCCTACCACGTTCGCCATAATAATCACAACATTACTTTCCTCGATACTCCAGGTCATGAAGCATTCACGGCCATGCGTGCCAGAGGAGCCAACGCTACGGATATCGTGATCCTTGTGGTCGCTGCTGATGACCGGGTGCAACCACAAACAATTGAGGCAATCAATCACGCACAGGCGGCTGAGGTCCCTCTCATTGTCGCTGTCAACAAAGTAGATAAGCCAGACGCCAGTCCACAGCGCATTGAGCAAGAGTTGCTGGAACACAACCTCGTCTCTGAAGGATTAGGTGGGGACACGATTATGGTTCCAGTCTCTGCCAAAACCGGGGATGGTATCGACAACTTGTTGGAGATGGTACTGTTGCAAGCAGAAATACTGGAGTTGAAGGCCTTCTATGATGGCCCAGCCCGTGGAGCCATCATAGAGTCCAAGATCAGCCGTGGCAAGGGAGCGGTGGGAACTGTACTCATCCAGCGAGGCATACTACGTATTGGAGATTTCTTCCTGGTTGGAACAACCTGTGGGCGAGTCCGAGCGATGTTCAATGATAACGGTCAGCCGATTCAAGAAGCGACTCCTGCTGTTCCTGTGGAGATTACCGGGTTTGATGACGTGCCAACCACCGGGGAAACCTTCATCGTAATGGACGACGAACGCACCGCCCGACAACTGGTGCAGCAGCGTCTGGAAAATCAACGGAAAGCCAATATCTCTCAGCAGCAGAAGACGAATCTAGAAAATATTTTCAGTCAACTGGAAGAGGCTGGTAGCCTGGAACTCAACCTGCTGCTGAAGGCAGATGTTCAAGGTTCTGTCGAGGCTCTACGCAACTCTCTCTCGCAACTGGGCAGCGAAAAGATCTCTGTGCGCTTTCTGCACACAGGTCTTGGCAACGTCACAGAAACGGACGTTGTGCTGGCATCTGCCTCGGATGCGATCATTATCGCCTTCAATGTTCAGGCAGATGCAAAGACTCGTGAAACACTGGCCCGTGAAGGCGTCGACTTGCGCCTCTATGATGTAATCTACAACGCTATCGACGATGTCCGCGCTGCCTTACAAGGTATGCTAGCTCCGGAGATTCGTGAAGAAGTGATCGGCCGTTGCCGCGTGGATCAGATCTTCAACGCCAATCGTATCGGTAATATTTTTGGGTGTTTGGTCACAGAAGGTAAGGTTGTGCGAAACTGCAAGGCCCGTGTCCTGCGCGATGAATCAGAAATTCATATTGGGCATGTTGTTTCCTTGAAACGCTTCAAGGATGACGTTCGTGAAGTCACTCAGAATTACGAATGTGGAATCGTTCTGGACTTCCAGGATGTCCAGCAAGGTGATATTATTGAGGCCTTCATTGAGGTCGAAGAAGCAGCAACTCTCTAAATGCGTGGTAANAAATCAGCAGAGCCAAACAATTTGCTACTGCAACGAAAGCTGGCAGAGATCCTATTACGGGAGAGCAAAGATCCACGCTTNCGGCTGGTGACTGTCAGCAGGGTTGAAGCAGCCCGAGACAATTCCTTTGCCACGGTATACGTGAGCTTTTTCCCGAGTGAACAAGTAGAAGAAGTTGTAACCTCGCTCAACCACGCTGCCGGATTCTTCAGCCGTTGCCTGGGCAAAGTGCTGCAAACCCGACTGACTCCCAAGTTACGCTTTCTCTATGATGCTGGATTTGACTATAGCATGGAGATCGATCAGGCACTGCAAAAGGTAAAGAAGACAGACAGTGCTGAGGATTCTGAACATTGACAAGCCCCGTGGCTGGACTTCCTTTGATGTAATTCGCTGGGCCCGTCGTCAGTTTCAGGAGAAAAAAGCTGGGCACCTGGGCACTCTGGATCCATTAGCGACTGGAGTACTCCCAGTTTTCTTGGGCAAGGCGACCAAATTGATTTCCCTGTTCAACGAACAGGATAAGGTGTATCGTGCGACAGTTCGTTTCGGCATTCGCACTGATACTTTTGACGCAGAAGGCCAGATACTGGAAGAATGGGATCCAAGTTCCGTGAACGAAATGATGGTGAACGAGTGGCTGCAGAGGCACTTGGGGTGGCAAGATCAACAGACCCCAGTCCACTCAGCGGTCAAGCTTCAGGGCACGCCGGCCTATCGAATGGCCCGTCGTGGAGAAGCACCAGAGTTACCGATGCGGCGAGTCTTTCTGGAGCAATTGAGGCTAGAGCGCTTTGCGTTACCGGAAGCAGAGATCACCGTGCATTGTTCAAAGGGCACTTACGTTCGCTCACTAGCTGAGCAATTGGGCCAGGATCTACGTGTTGGTGCTCATTTATCTGCCTTGCGCCGTCTGCGTTTTGGCTCTCGATTCGCGATTGAGGAAGCCAAAACTCCTGAGCAACTAGCTCAGGAAGTCAACCCATGGATGGATTCTTCCAGAGTGCTGAGTGACTTCCCTGCGCTGCGTTTGCCTCTGGAAGACCGGGAACGTATTCGACAAGGACAAACCGTCCCGCTGAGCCCAACTTCAGGATCAGCCGTTCCTAATTACCATACCACTGAAGCCTGGTATCAGGCTGGTGATGAACAAGAACTCTGGGCAATTGGTTCTCTGCATCTGGGAGAGCGAGGCCCCTGTTTTCAACCGAACAAAGTTTTGATCTGAGGAGTATCTCTGCATGTTGACCAAGGAACAGAAAAATGAACTGATTCGCACCTATGGCAAGAATGAGCACGACAGTGGCTCAACAGAAGTCCAGATTGCCCTGCTGACAGCCCGAATCGTCTATCTGACTGAGCATTTCAAGCAGCAACCAAAGGACTTTCACTCTCGCCGTGGGCTGTTGCGCCTAGTTGGTCGACGGCGCAACTTTCTTAACTACCTCAAGGCGGAAAACGTGGATCGCTACCAGGAAATNATCCAAAAGCTAGGCATCCGCAGATAAACAGCTACCTGCTAGAACGAGCCCACAAAGGGTTCGTTCTTCCGCNAATCCCCTCTTAGGAAACAACCTGCAATTCTTGATTCCGTTCGCTGCCTGCTTAACAGCCANCATTCCAACGCAACACCCTCTCCAACCTTTGTCTGGTTGTTCGTCCCAAGGCTNCCTCCCCACGATGCGCTGCGATTGGTCTCTCTTTCGATCCCTAATATATTGAAAAATCAGGAGAATCTATGGAAACTGTATCTACGGCCTTTGGCAAGGCCACTCTTACACTCGAGACAGGAAAACTCGCTAAACAAGCCAACGGCTCTATCTTGGTTCGCTACGGTGACACTGTCGTGTTAGTTGCCGCCACTGCCGACAAAGGTAGCGGTGTTGGTGCTGACTTTTTCCCCCTNTCGGTTCATTACGTCGAGAAAGCTTACGCTGCTGGACGTATTCCCGGTGGTTTCTTNAAGCGNGAAGGCCGCCTCTCNGAGTCAGAGACCCTAACCTCTCGGCTCATTGATCGTCCCCTACGTCCATCCTTCGATGAAAACTATCTGGCAGAAACCATGATCATGGCCACTGTGCTCAGCTCTGATCAGGACAATGCCCCCGATATCGCAGCTATGATTGGTGCTTCGGCAGCGCTCTGTGTTTCAGACATTCCCTTCTATCAACCAATTGGAGGCATCCGAGTCGGACGCATCAATGGTGAATTTGTCGTCAACCCAACGCCTGCTGAGCTGGAAGAGAGTGAGTTAAATATCATCATGGCAGCTTCGAAAGACGCTATCCTGATGGTAGAAGGGGAAGCGAAAGAGGTGAGTGAGGAGGTGATGCTTGACGCCCTCTGGTTTGGTCAGGAGCAGGTTCAGCCGATCATTCGAATTCAGGAAGAGCTGATGCAGCGCTGCGGCAAACCCAAACGCGAAGTCGCTATACCAGAAATTGATGAAGAGTTGCACACCAAGGTAACCGCAGCCAGCCAGCCCAAATTGGTAGAGGCCCTGCAGATCACAGAGAAGCAGGAGCGTTATCAGCGGCTGGACGCCGTTGTTGATGAAGTACTTGCTGAGGTCTTTCCTGAAGGCAGTGAGCCCAGCAATGATGACATTGGACAGGCCAAGAGTTCAATTAGTTCGGTCAAGAAAAGTGTCATGCGAGAGCGTATTCTGAAAGATCAGATTCGTATTGATGGACGAGGCCCAAAAGATATCCGCCAGATTGATTGTGAGGCACGAATTCTACCACGAGCCCACGGCTCTGCGCTCTTCACACGTGGAGAAACCCAAGCATTGGGTGTAGTAACTCTAGGTACTAAAGAAGATGAGCAACTCATCGATTCGCTGCATGGGGTGAGCTATAGAAATTTCATGTTACACTACAATTTCCCAAGTTTTTGTGTTGGCGAAGCCCGACCTCCCAGAGGGCCTGGGCGCCGTGAAATCGGCCATGGGCACCTTGCTGAGCGTGGCCTCAGTCATCTACTTCCAAGTAGAGAGGAGTTCCCCTACACCATTCGTCTAGTCTCTGAAGTACTCGAGTCCAATGGTTCTTCCTCAATGGCAACGGTTTGTTCCGGCTCTCTTGCAATGATGGATGCAGGTATTCCTCTCAAGGCGGCTGCTGCCGGTATCGCCATGGGGCTGATCTATGACGATGGACAGACCAGCATTCTATCAGATATTCTGGGTGATGAAGACCATCTAGGTGACATGGACTTCAAGGTTGTTGGCACTACCACAGGCATCACCGCATTGCAGATGGACATCAAGATCAAGGGACTCACCCGTGAGATTGTCAAGGCATCACTGGAACAAGCTTGTGAAGGTCGACTGCACATTCTCAAGATCATGGGAGACACCTTGGAGCAGTCTCGTGCCGGACTGTCCAGCTATGCGCCGCGCTTCATCACTCACAAGATTCCACCCGACAAGATCTCCATCGTCATTGGCCCTGGTGGCAAGATGATCAAGAGCATCGTCGAGCGAACCGGAGTGAAGATCAATATCTCTGACGACGGTTTGGTCTCCATTGCATCTGGAGATCACAAGGCCGTAGATGCTGCCTTGGAAATTGTTCGAGATCTGACGCGTACCGTGGAAATTGGCACTGTTTACGATGGGATTGTCAAGCGAGTGGTTGACTTCGGAGCTTTTGTAGAAGTCTTCCCTGGAACCGAAGGGTTGGTACACATCTCCAACTTGGCGGAAGGCCGTGTCCGTGCAGTCACGGACGTCGTTCGTGAAGGTGATACTGTCAAAGTAAAAGCCATGGGTCTTGACAAACGGGGTAAGCTGCAGCTAAGCATCAAGGACGTATAGGCGATTCGCACAAAAGCTGCATTCGCCTACTCTTTCCTAGCGGCCAGATTGGGCCGCTGCTACCTACCGATTTCAGCCAGGAGACAAGATGAAGACATGGATCAGCGCGTGCCTTGGACTGTTGCTGGCCAGCACAGCTTGGAGTGTTTCGATAGATGACCGTTGTCTGCAAGATGGGAACTCAGCCTGTGTCGATTGGAACCAGGGACTTATCATTGCCGATGGTCTAGGCGTACCTGCGAAAAAAGCAGGAACCTCTGCTCAAAAAAACGCTAGCGCCCAACGAGCAGCACGGATGGATGCAGCTCGTAACATTCTGGAGATGATCAAAGGGATCAACGTCAGTTCTAGTACCACGCTACAAGACGCGATGTTGACTGATGATCAAATCCGCTCCAATGTTCAGGGTATGATCTATGGATTGCGCCCTGTTGGTGCACCACGCTACTTCTCTGACGGCAGTGTTCGCGTCCGCATGGAAGCCCAACTCCAACAGATGGTTCCGCAACAAGCTCTCTTCCGGATCCCAGTGGAAATTGCCCCACCAGTAGAACACTCTTCCAATTCCAGATCCGATACCTCAATCGACATGGGGCGAGTTTACACTGGCTTGATCATCGATGCGCGAGGAACAGAAGCTCAACCAGCAATGTCGCCACGGGTTTTTGATGAATCTGGGAGTGAACTCTACGGCTCAGCCTATGTGGAACAGGAATTTGTTCTCAAGCACGGAATGGCTGGTTACGTCAAGGATCTGGAACAGGCTGAAACCAACGACCGAGTGGCAGGTAATCCACTGACAGTTAGAGCTGTCGGGGTAGCTGGCAAAAACAAAACGGACATTATCCTCGCTGATCAGGACGCAGCTCGCATTCGCCAGCTGGCGGCCAATCTCAACTTCCTGAGAGAAGCCCGCGTCGTCGTGTTGGTTGACTGACCCTATTCCTGGGCGGGATTCCTTCTCGCCCAAATCTCTCCCTTCTTTGTCCCACTCGCGGTTTTTCTTCCTCTCCCTTTTTATTTACTGTTTGCCATGACCTCTTCTTTTCTCAACCAGAAAGTCCGTATTCTCCCTGAATCACTGATCAACAAGATTGCAGCAGGGGAAGTGGTTGAGCGGCCAGCTTCTGTGGTCAAGGAGTTGGTAGAAAATGCATTGGATGCTGGAGCTACCCTGATTCAGGTGACCGTCAAGAATGGAGGAAAAGACCTGATTCAGGTGCTCGACAACGGCTGTGGAATGAATGAGACCGATGCTCGCTTTGCTGTGGAACGTCACGCCACGAGTAAGATTTATTCAGACGAAGACTTGTTCCGCATTGGTACACTTGGCTTTCGTGGTGAAGCTTTAGCTTCAATTGCCGCAGTCTCACGCTTCGAGTTGCTGACTTGTCCTGATGATCAGGAGAGTGGGACACGACTGTTAATGCAAGGGGGACAACTGGATGAAATTGGCAAGGTAGGATTCCCACAAGGAACACGCATCAAGATCGAGCGGCTGTTCTTCAACACACCAGCTCGGCTTAAGTTTCTGAAGACAACCACCACGGAGTTACAGCGCATTCAGCAGGGATTCACTAATCAGGCACTGGCCTATCCGCAACGTCAGTTCAAACTTGTTCATAACAAGCAACTGTTGCTCAGCCTAGGACCAGCCAGCAGCCTGGAAGAGCGAATCTTTCAACTCTTTGGTGAAGAGTTTCGAGATAGCCTGCAGGAAGTCTCACATCGAGAAAATTACTTAAATTACCAAGGCTGGCTCTCTATCCCAGAGAAAGTAAGAACCAGCAAGCGTTGGCAATACCTGTTTGTCAACGACCGCCCTGTACGATGCCCAGCAGTGCAGCGAGCAATCTACCAAGGATATGGAAACTTCCTAAGCAAATCACAGCATCCAGCATTCTTCCTCTCACTGCATCTTGATCCAGGTGAACTGGACGTCAACGTCCATCCTGCAAAAACAGAGATTCGGCTACGCAACAGCCAGGTTGTGCATACGATCCTACAGGATCAACTGAGCCGAAGCTTTAAGCAGCAGACCAAATTACGCCTGTTTGGCAGAGAAGGACAGCTTCCTCGACCAATACGGGATCCTCAGACAGAATTACCACTAGCGAATGAAATACCACTACAACAGCAAGTGCGAGAGCAATCCTCTGTACGACGAGTTGCCAAGGAACGACCAGCCCGAACCAAGCACAATCCAACCTTTTCCACACCAGAAGCCACTCCTGTTGCCACGACCGCCACCTCATCACCAAAGCAAGAAGAAGCTCCTACCAAAGCCGAAACCACCGATGATCCAATTATCTTAGACAACCTGCACCTGTGGACTATATCAACAACTCCAACTCGATGGCAGCTACATGGACAGGTATTGGGTTGTTATCTACTGGCTACAGATGCAGACGGATTGGTGCTCTTTCACAGCCGGCGTGTTCACGAACGGTTACTCTATGAACGTTACCGGAGCGACTTCCTAGCTGAAAATATCGAAATTTCTGAGCGGAGTACTCCGTTGCTACTACACCTGGCACCTCAGGAAGCAACATTGTTAGTAGGATTGGAAGCTTTGATGCGTCAGGGTGGGTTTATCTTGGAACCTTTTGGAGGAAAAACTTTTGCCCTGCGACAGCAACCACAACTACTGGCCTGGTCCCAAGCAGAAGCCTTGCTGCGAGAGATGCTCAACCGCAGCGCGCTCTTCGGCAAACGCAGTCGTCCAGATTCACTAAAGCAGGATCTTTGGACCGTCTTGGCCACACAAGCTGCTCTCTTGGAAACACAGCTGCTAACTGCAAGTGATCAACAGTTGCTACTGGCTCAACTTGAACAGCTGGATTTTGACAACCGCTCTCTCGACGGATCTCCCCTCTGGTTTTCCTTAACTACTGTTGAACTGGAACGTAAATTTCGACAGCGCTTCTAGCAATACATTCAATTGTTGATTCTGCTTGAATTCACGAATGTCTAGTTTAGATAATAGAAAGGTATTCAAGCCATTCCACTATTCCGAAAGTAGGTTCGATTCCTACAGACTATTGATCTTGAATATGGCGAGAGAACCAGCCTTCCAACAGGAATCGAGCAGCCCGAGTCGGCAGTTGCCTCCCTTGACAAATGGCCTTCTCGACGTTGGGGATATCAGCTTGAATACGAGGATGCTTCCGAAAACTCTGGCTCAGTTCTTCATCAATCAGAGTCCACATCCAGCGCACAGCCTGATGGCTTCGATGTTCTTCCCACTCCCCCGAGGTCTTCAGCACTTCTTGAAAATTCTGCATGGTCTCCCACAACTCAGCCAGCCCTGTCTGTTCCAATGCACTACACTGAAGCACTTTTGCCTGCCATGAAGCCCGGGTCGACTTGAGCAAGTGGAGAGCGTTTCGATACTCCTGAACTGCTTGTTGGGCCAAGACCTGTTGATCACCATCAGCCTTATTGATCACGATCAGGTCCGCCAACTCCAGAATTCCTTTTTTGATTCCCTGCAGTTCATCTCCGGCATTGGGTAGCATTAGCACCAGAAAGAGATCGACCATTGAAGCAACTAGGGTCTCCGACTGGCCAACTCCTACCGTCTCAACAATGATCACGTCATAACCTGCTGCTTCACAGAGCAACACGGTTTCCCGTGTTTTACGAGCTACCCCACCCAGCATTCCAGAAGCAGGCGAAGGACGCACGAAGGCCTGGGGGTGCGATGACAATTGTTGCATCCGGGTCTTATCTCCAAGGATACTTCCACCCGTGATTGGACTACTTGGATCCACAGCCAGTACAGCAACCCGATGTCCCGCTTCGATCAATCTCATCCCAAAGGCTTCAATGAAGGTACTCTTGCCCACACCTGGAACTCCAGTGATGCCAATTCGCAGTGACTTACCAGTATCTGGCAGCAGAGCCTCTAGCAGTGTCTGACCCTGATCAAGTTTTTCTGGGCGTGTACTCTCCAGTAGGGTGATCGCCTTGGCTATTGCGCGACGATCCCCCTGCCGAATACTGTTTGGATTGATGGCTGACATAGTGGGGACAGAATTCTAGGTGGGTCTAAGAAACGGATGGACTGCAAAATCTCGTGAGTTTGAATTGCAAATTCGTCATGCAGCAACCTTCGTCTTTTTGCGGACAGCGCTCAAGACTTCACGAGCCGCCTGTGGAATCTTGGTACCTGGTCCAAAGATACAGGCGACTCCTTGCTGGTAAAGGTCATCATAATCCTGCGGGGGAATGACACCTCCAACCACTACGACCATGTCAGCTACCTTCTCTGCAAGCAAAACCTGCATCAGTTGATGTACAAGTGTCTTGTGGCCAGCTGCCTGGCTAGAGATGCCAATCACATGGACATCATTCTCGATGGCCTGACGAACAACTTCTTCCGGAGTCTGAAATAATGGCCCGATATCAACATCAAAACCTAGATCAGCAAAGGCGGTGGAGATCACTTTTGCTCCGCGATCGTGACCATCTTGACCCATCTTGGCTACCATGATTCTTGGTCGACGACCTTCTTCCACAGCAAATTGATTGATCTCCTCACGCGCATCCATAAAGTCAGAATCTTCCTCATATTCACTGCCATAAACTCCAGTAATCGAATGAATTGGAGCGTTATAGCGTCCCCAAGATTGCTCCATCGCATCTGAAATTTCACCAACCGTGGCTCGTACACGGATCGCCTCTATCGAAAGAGCCAGTAGGTTGTCTTGACCGCTGGAAGCTGCCTCACGCAACCGACTCAGGATTCCCTTCACGGCCTTGTTATCCCGATTCTGTCGGATTTGATTCAATCTGCGGATCTGGGCCTCCCGTACTGCTGAGTTATCGATATCGCGTACTTCAACTCGCTCTTCCTGCTCCAAGCGGTACTTGTTCACACCAACAATGACCTCCTTGCCTTGGTCAATCCGAGCCTGCCGACGAGCAGCTGCTTCTTCAATTCGTTGCTTGGGCATTCCAGAGGCGACAGCCTTGGTCATACCCCCGAGTGCCTCCACTTCCTGCAAAGTTTGTTGAGTTTCCTGGATTAGTGTATTTGTCAGTGATTCCATGAAGTAGGAACCACCAAAAGGATCAATAATATTGGGGATGCCCGCTTCTTCCTGAAGAATTAGCTGGGTATTTCGAGCAATTCGGGCTGAGGTTTCTGTGGGCAGTCCCAAGGCTTCATCGAAGGAGTTGGTGTGAAGTGACTGTGTCCCACCCAACGTGGCCGCCATTGCTTCAATCGTAGTCCGTACGATGTTGTTGAAGGGATCCTGCTCGGTCAGGCTCCAGCCAGAGGTCTGGCAGTGGGTACGTAACATCATCGACTGGGGTTTTTGAGGAGCGAAGGGCTTGAGTAGTCCAGCCCACAGGAAACGGGCTGCCCGCAGCTTAGCGATCTCCATGAAGAAGTTCATGCCGATGCCAAAGAAGAAGGAGAGACGTGGTGCGAACTGGTCGATGGGCATTCCACGTTGCAGCGCAGAACGCACATATTCCAAACCATCACCCAGCGTGAAGGCAAGTTCCTGTACAGCCGTCGCCCCAGCTTCCTGGATATGATAACCGCTGATGCTGATCGAATTGTAGCGGGGCATGTGCTCACTGGTATGAGCGATGATGTCGCCAATGATCCGCATCGACGGGGTTGGAGGGTAGATGTAGGTATTGCGAACCATGAACTCCTTGAGGATGTCATTCTGAATGGTTCCACTTAGCTGTTCCTGGGAGACTCCCTGCTCTTCTGCTGCAACTACGTAGGCTGCTAAGACAGGCAACACTGCGCCATTCATCGTCATTGAGACCGACATCTCATCCAGAGGAATCTGGTCAAAGAGAATCTTCATATCCTCGACAGAGTCGATTGCTACCCCCGCCTTACCTACGTCCCCAACGACTCGCGGATGATCCGAATCGTAACCCCGATGAGTCGCCAGGTCGAAGGCTACGCTCAATCCCTTCTGTCCGGCAGCTAGGTTCTTCCGGTAGAAGGCATTTGATTCTCCAGCTGTCGAGAAGCCTGCATACTGCCGAATGGTCCAAGGCCGACCCGTATACATAGTTGCTTTAGGGCCCCGCAGAAAGGGGGGAAAGCCGGGTAGCGTGTTGGACATTTCCAGCTTTTCCAGATCCTCTGCAGTGTAGAGCGGCTTCAGCCGTATACCCTCCGCTGTTTGCCAATCTAACTCCGACACTTCCCGATCCTTGAGCTCTTTGCGGGCCAGTGTTTCCCAATCTTGTAGCGTTGGTGATGCTTCTCCCATGACTTCTCCATCAGAAGCGTTGATAGTTCTCGCTGCCAACTTCATTGAAACGAAGGAGGTACCTTGCTGTACCTCCGTTCAACAGGCTAACCAAGAATAGTTTCGATCCTGGATAGTTCTTCTTCACTGAGCCGCTGGTTACTGAGTGCACCCACGGCGTCTTCAATTTGTGAGACCTTGCTAGCCCCAATCAGGGCTGAGGTCATCTGTGGCTGCCGCAGTACCCAAGCAATCGCGAGTTGGGCCATCGTCTGTCCACGTTCATCTGCCATTTTTTGCAGTTCATGTACCCGACCCAGACGCTTCTGGGACACTTCGTCACCCCAGTGGAAAGCACTCTTCAACTTGTCAGCACGGGTTCCACTCCAGTCCCCAGACAGGTACTTGTTGGTCAGAATCCCCTGACAAAGCGGTGAGAAAGCAATACAGCCAATCCCTTCGTCCTTGAGCGCATCAAGCAGGCCATCTTCGATCCAGCGATCAAACATGTTGTAGCGTGGCTGATGAATCAAACAGGGAGTCCCTAATTCTCTAAGGAGGCGTGAAGCTTCCCGTGTCTGCTCTGGAGAATAGGTTGAGATGCCAGCATAGAGTGCTCGTCCGCTACGAACGATGTAGTCCAGCGCTCCCATTGTCTCTTCCAAAGGCGTATTCGGGTCGGGTCGATGGCTGTAGAAAATGTCGACATAGTCGAGTCCCATCCGTTTCAGGCTTTGATCACAGCTCGCTACTAGGTACTTGCGAGAACCCCATTCTCCGTAAGGCCCGGGCCACATATAGTAGCCGGCCTTACTGGAGATCACCAACTCATCGCGATAGGGCTTGAAGTCCTCAGTAAAGATTCTTCCAAAATTGGTTTCAGCCGAACCGGGAGGGGGTCCATAGTTGTTAGCAAGATCAAAGTGCGTAATTCCCAGATCAAAAGATCGTCGGAGCATCTCCCTCATGTTTTCCAGAGGATCGACTCCACCAAAGTTGTACCAGAGCCCCAGGGACACCTCAGGCAAGTGTAGTCCTGATTTTCCACAGCGGCGATAGTGAGCGGATTCGTAACGGTTATCAGTAGCATCGTAAGGCATGTGTCCTCCAAGGAGGTGTAATCGAGAATGAAGGTTAAATTTGTCTTAATTTTCAACAATAGTCAGCAGAAGATCAAACCATTCTCAACATCGGAGAAAGAATTGGTCAGAAAAGCTGAAATCTGAGTACGAATAGCTTTCATTGTTTTTGGACCAGCAAAAAAATACTTGCTTTTGTGCTCAGACTCCGAGATGATTCCCCATCATTTTTTCAAATTTCTTCTTTCTGAACAATAGCAATGGACGTTCATACACGTTGTTTTGATGCTGAAAGCAACAAAAATGATCACATTTCTGCTTAAAAATTGGAATTCCAAAATGATAGGATAGGAATGTGGAGTGTAGCCTTTTGTTGTTCGGGGAGTAACAGGTGAACAAAAATGCCCGAAAATGGTGAATGCGCGTAGAGAAAGGGCAAACAAAAACTGACTTCGTTTAAAGTAGAGTTTGAGAAAAAACACATATCC
>NYVT01000019.1:0-18351 GCA_002684675.1 Deltaproteobacteria bacterium | reverse complement strand
AACCGGAGTCAGCGTCTCTGGATCGAACAGGATCAGATAGGCATTGTCTGTTTTGACAACTCCACCTGTAACATTCGGAGCTGTCTTAATGGTTCCACTTATAGATGTCTGAATGTGAGATTCATTCCGCGCAATTTCTTGCCAAAGAGCGTATCCAATCAGGACCACAATCCCGATTATTATACTAGAATAAATGAGGACATTTCGTCCCTTCATGCGAGAACTTCTGCTTGTGGCGAAGTAGGGAGTGCAGATTCTCCCATCAGATATTGATCAATGGATCGGGCCGCTTCCCGTCCTTCCCAAATTGCCCAAACTACCAGAGATGCCCCTCGTTTGGCATCACCCGCAGCAAAGACTCCTTCTTCCGATGTCTGGAACCGATTGTCTGCATGAATCGAGTACATTGGTTGTTGTCCATCATCCAACATCTCTAGTGTCTCACTTGCAGCTAGTAGATCCTTACTGCCTCGTATACTAATTTTGACACCCAAATCATTCACTAAACCCGAGACAGTTGGTCCAATGAATCCCATTGCCAGCAAAATCAGGTCAACATCAATCGTAAATTCTGTGCCTTCCAGGCGCTTCATTACGTTACGCCCGTCTTCTTGTTTCCACTCTACTCGAACAGCCTGCAGTCCTTTCACTGCACCGTTTTCATCACCAATTACTCTTTCAGTTAAAATGTTACCTCTGCAATCTGGGTCCACCTCCTCATGTACAGGCGTGGGGCGCGGCGACATGTTGACAATTTCAAATTGATAGACCCGCCGGTCAGCACCTTGTCTGTTCAAATTCCCCAAGCAGTCTGCGGCAGTGAATCCTCCACCTAGAATTGCTACTCGTTTCCCTTGGGCTTGAACTGCATCTGGCTTAGGAGCATCGCCCGCTACAAATTGATTTCGTTGAGGCAAATAATCCATCGCATAGTGGATGCCTTGCAAATCCTTGCCTTCTGTCGTCAATTCTCTTTTTTGCTGAGCCCCAGTTGCCAAGAGAATTGCATCGTATTGTGAACGAAGATTTTGAGTACTGATGTCTTTCCCAACGTGACAGTTTGTGATGAAGCGGACACCTTCAGCCTGCATCTGATCTACTCGACGTTGAACGTTAATCTTCTCCAACTTGAAGTCTGGGATACCATAGATTAGTAGTCCGCCAAGTCGATCAGACTTTTCGTAAACTGTCACTTCGTGACCAGCTCTTCGAAGCTGCTGTCCTGCTGCTAACCCGGCAGGGCCCGATCCAATCACCGCAACTTTTTTACCTGTTAGCTTTTTAGGGGGTTGTGGTTTGATCCAGCCTTCCTGCCACCCACGATCGGCAATATGCTTTTCAATTTGTTCAATAGTTACCGAATTCTTCTTGCGATGACGTTCTTCCTCATCAAGCGTGTAATACGCGTTCAGAACACACGATTCCTCACAGGGTGCTGGACAGATTCGACCTGTAAATTCTGGAAAATTATTAGTGCTATGAAGGGTATCTAGGGCTTCTTGCCAATGACCTCGGTAAACTAAGTCATTCCAGTCAGGAATCTGATTTCCTAGGGGGCATCCATTATGGCAGAAGGGAATTCCACAGTCCATGCAGCGTGAAGCCTGCACTTTGATCTCCGACTCAGAATAATGGACATCGTATTCGCGAAAATCCTTAATTCGCTCAGCGATTGGACGTCTAGGAACGTTTTGTTTTGAGTGCTCTAAAAATCCAGTATCATTACCCATTGATTGTCTCCTCAGGCAGCCTGTGCATTCATTTTTTCAAGAACTAATTTGTACTCAGTGGGCATCACTCGGATAAATTTCTCAAAAATGTTGTCCCAATCTTGTAGGAGCCGACCGGCTTGCTCGCTTTGAGTATATTGTAGATGCCTTTGGATCATTTCCTTGACCCATTTGGCTTCGTTTACTTGGTTCAGTGGACCAAGTTCAACCATGCCTTGGTTACAACGCTGCTTGAAATAACCTTTTTCATCTAAAACATAGGCGATTCCTCCACTCATTCCCGCAGCAAAGTTACGCCCTGTTTGACCAAGAACAATGACGCGACCTCCCGTCATATACTCACATCCATGATCCCCCACTCCCTCCACAATTGCGATCGCACCACTGTTACGGACGCCGAAACGCTCTCCAGCAATTCCTGAGAAAAATGCTTCACCGTTTGTGGCTCCATATAAAACTGTGTTTCCAATAAGGATGTTTTCATCTGCTTTAAATGTGGACTTTCTTGGAGGATATACGATCAGTTTTCCACCGCTGAGTCCTTTTCCGGTGTAATCGTTGGCATCACCTTCCAATTCGAGTGTAACACCTGGGGCCAAGAATGCCCCAAAACTCTGTCCGGCTGATCCTTTCAACTGACAGTGGATGGTATGGTCGGGCAATCCTCTAGCTCCGTGAGCTACTGCAATTTCACCACTGAGCATCGTTCCAATTGAACGATTAACATTTTTCACCATCATATCAATTTTGACTGGTTTGCTCGTTAGTATTGCCTCTTTTGCTCTGGCAATCAATTCGTGGTCAATTTGCCCATCGAGGCCATGGTCCTGCTCTTGAGTACAGTAGCGAGTATCTCCTTCCCCAATAGGAATTTGTTTCAACAGGTTTGAAAGATCAACATGCTTGGCTTTCCAATGCGTGATGTCAGAACGTTTCTCTAGGTAATCAGAACGCCCCACCATCTCACTGACAGAGCGAAATCCACATTTGGCCATGATTTCTCGAACCTCCTCAGCAACCATGAAGAAAAAATTAATAACGTGCTCTGGTTGACCCACAAACTTTTTGCGAAGTTCTGGATCTTGGGTGGCAATTCCAACCGGGCAGGTGTTCAAATGGCACTTTCGCATCATTACACAACCGATTGCGATCAGAGGTGCTGTTGAAAAGCCAAACTCTTCAGCACCCAGCATAGCTGCGATGACTACATCGCGACCAGTCTTCAATTGCCCATCTGTTTGCAAGCGAACACGACCCCGCAGGCGATTTAGTAACAAAGTCTGGTGTGCTTCAGACAAGCCCAATTCCCATGGAACACCCGCGTATTTAATTGAAGTCAATGGAGAGGCTCCCGTACCTCCATCATGTCCTGCAATCACGATCAAGTCTGCGTGAGTTTTAGCAACTCCAGCTGCGATAGTTCCGACTCCAGCTTCAGAAACGAGTTTGACTGTAATTCTTGCTTTCGGATTTGCATTTTTCAAATCAAAGATTAGTTGAGCTAAATCTTCTATCGAATAAATATCATGATGCGGAGGTGGTGAAATTAGTGTTACCCCAGGTGTTGAATGTCGAACCTTGGCAATTTCTTGACTGACTTTCTTCCCTGGCAACTGTCCACCCTCCCCAGGCTTTGCGCCTTGAGCAACTTTGATTTGCAGTTCTACGCAGTTAACTAGGTAATGAATAGTCACTCCGAATCGACCAGAAGCTACCTGCTTAATNCTACTCATTGGCCAGTCACCATTCTCTCTTTTTTGAAAGCGTTGGGGATCCTCTCCACCCTCTCCACTATTGCTTCTACCTCCAATGCGGTTCATCGCTACCGCGAGAGTCTGGTGAGCTTCNGTACTAATTGAACCCAGTGACATTGCCCCGGTCGCAAAACGTCTGACAATCTCTTTTGCAGATTCCACCTCTTTAAGAGGAACTGGAGTTCCCTGCTTAAAAGTCAGCAAACTACGTGGGGTGGCTAATCTTTGAGATTGCTCGTTAATAATGTCTGAAAACTTCTTAAAAACTTCTTTGCTATTTTTCTTAGTTGCTTCTTGTAAGAGCATTGTCGTCGTTGGGTTCACTTGATGGTACTCTCCGCGTCGGCGCCAGAAATATTGTCCACCTACTGATAAAGTGTTTTTCAGATCTGGTGTTTCGACATACGCAGAAGCATGGCGCCTCAGACACTCTTCACCGAGTACCTCTACAGTGACTCCACTAATCTTGGAAGGAGTGCCAGAGAAGTATTCGTGGACGACTTCTTCACTTAAGCCAATAGCTTCGAAAATTTGCGCCCCACGATAGCTTTGAATAGAAGAGATCCCCATTTTTGCAAAGACTTTAAACATTCCCTTACGGATTGACTTTAAGTAATTTTTTACAGCATTTTCGTAAGTCAATTCTTTAGCAAAAGTNNCCTCTGCCAGCATTTGTTCGAAAGTCTCGAAAGCTAGGTAAGGGTTGATAGCCCCTACACCGTACCCGACTAAAAGACAGAAATGAGCGATCTCTCGGGCTTCACCTGTTTCAAGGATTAGACTGGACGAACTACGCAGTTTTTCACGAATCAGATGGTGATGAACAGCACCTACTGCAAGCAGTGCGGGAATGGGAACAGTATTTCGACCAACCCCCCTGTCACTTAAAATTAAGTATTCCTTGCCCGATCGAATCGCTGATGATGATTCTGCACAAATTCTATCAAGCGCTTTCTGTAAGCCAGAAGATCCATCAGAGGCTGGGAATAAAAGTGAAATCAGAGCGGCTTTATCATGGTGACGAAGCTTAGCAAACTGAGTGTTTGTTAAAACAGGATGATCGATTTTAATCAATTTTGCATGTTCTGGCACTGGATTCAGAATATTGCCCTCTCCCCCAAGATGGCTAGTCATTGACATGACCATTTCCTCTCGAATGGAATCAACTGGGGGATTGCTAACCTGTGCAAAAATCTGCTTAAAATAGCCATACATGAGTTGCGGCCGGTCTGATAGTGCGGCCAATGGAGCATCGTTACCCATAGAACCAGTAGCTTCCTCTCCATCTCTTATCATTGGGGTAAGGAGTACGTTAAGATCTTCGGTCGTGTATCCAAAAATTTTCTGTCTTTCCAGTAAGCTTTCCTGATTAGTTTTCGGCAAATTTCCGGGGGTCGGTAGAGCATCCAAAGTGATTATGTTGTCTTTTAGCCAATTNTCATAAGGCTGCGCGGCGCAAATCTCATTCTTAAGTTCTTCATCACTAATGATCCGGCCTAACTGNGTGTCGACCAAAAACATTTTTCCTGGCTGTAATCTTCCTTTAGAGACAATTTGCTCTGGAGCAATATCCACTGCTCCCACTTCAGATGCCATAATCACGAAGTCATCTTTGGTCACGACGTAACGAGCAGGGCGAAGTCCATTTCTATCTAAAGTTGCTCCGATCTGAATTCCATCAGTAAAAGTGAGGGCAGCNGGACCATCCCAAGGCTCCATTAGGTGCTCATGGTACTCATANAANGCTCGCTTCTCCGGAGACATGTCTGCTTGGGTTTCCCATGCCTCAGGGACAAGCATCATCATCGCGTGAGAAAGTGAATAGCCAGAAAGAACCAGAAATTCCAGAACATTGTCTAAGCAGGCGGAATCACTTCCAGATGGAACAATGATTGGCAAAAGATCACGAATGTTATTGTAAAGAGGGCTCTCCAATTTTTCTTGACGAGAGCGCATCCAGTTAATGTTACCCCGGAGAGTATTGATTTCGCCATTGTGAGCGAGGTAACGGAAGGGTTGCGCTAAATCCCATCTGGGAAAAGTATTGGTTGGGAAGCGAGTATGGGAGAGAGCNATAGCGCTTTCAAATCTTTCNTCAGACAGGTCAGGATAAAATAGATCCATCTCATCAGTACGGATCATTCCCTTGTACGCAAGAGTCCTAGTTGACATGCTTGTAACAACAAAATTTTCGACNCCAATAAGTGAGTTTCGGATTTCATTGCGCGCTACATATAGNAATCGTTCTAANTCTTGTTGTTTTTNTTGACCNTCGTCTGCAAGAAAAAGTTGCTTGATNACTGGCATTGCNTCTGCGGCCTGTCTTCCAACATATTTTTTGTTGATNGGCACATCACGCCAGCCAAGGCCACGTAGATCGTTTTCACNAACAATATTTTGAATGGCTTCTATGCAATGAAATTGCTGGNTCCTGTCNTGGGGCATAAATANAGTTGCTACTCCATAGTGGCCCTCTGCGGGAAGCACGAAACCCAGTTTAGCAGTTTCTTCCCTCAAAAAAGTNTCGGGNATCTGCACTAGAATGCCTGCGCCATCCCCTGTGCCAGGATCAGCGCCTATGGCCCCACGATGTTCAAGATTACAGAGNAATCGCAGCCCTTTTCTGACGATCTCGTGAGATTTNTTGTTCTTGATATGCACAATGAANCCAACACCGCAACTGTCATGCTCGTGCTGGGGATCATACAGGCCCTGGGGCAAGGGATAGCAAAAGTTGTTCATCGGTGTCCTTGCTCGGAAGACTAATTCANNATTCAGTTCACCTGTCGCGCAGCCTTNNAGAATAAGGGCTTTTCTTGGCCCAANCATATCAGCAAGCGTTTAGTGTTGAATTTCGTTCGCANGGGATTGCGANTCGGAAGTTTCGCCGAGATCCGTTCAATTCTTGGGGAGATGGGATTNGCGTTNGTNGTNGNTTNCTCCGAAAATTAAAATTNAANTTTTATATCATTTGGNNGGCTGAAACGCAATCGACAAGAATCTTGTTGATNNACACCAAAGACAAGTTNATTGCTGAAAAATACGGGANTATACAGNGTTTAATTAAGGCAGAAAAAAATCAATNAACTGNNCNAAGAATATCNCCTANGAACCAACTAATTNATGGTATTACTGCATTTTNATTTCATAGAAGCGTCCCAAAACAGGAAAGAACAATCCACAACGATGATGNCGANCTGGCTCNAATAAATTGAATAAATCCATGTAGCTGGAGAGTTGAGCTTTGTATCGTTGTTCCATTCTACTGAAAAAGGATNTTAANTCTTCTGAGTCTATCGGTACGCTNGTTTTGTAATCAATAATCCAACGCTGATCATTATCATCTACAAATGTTCGATCAATAATATATCGCTCAATCCCTTTCCCTGAATCCACAACGAGTTCATACTCATTTTTTGCGAGTGGATGGTGACCAAGAACCCATCTTCCNTGCTCACTTGAAAGTGAAATNTCAATGATCGATTGAAGATGGTTCAATGCTACTGGANTTAATTTATTTGGAATACCTTTCTGACCCAAAGCCCACTGCCATTTTTTTCGTATNCCTTTTGATTTTTCNTCTGACCAATCCTNAAGACCATTTTCTGAAATCTGTTGTAAAACCTCATGGANCTGCACTCCTATCTCCTTTCGAATCCAGCTTGACACCCCAACCATTGAGGTGGCAGCAGCATCTTCAAAANAATCTATCTCNTCATCAACAAGGTCATTTGGATTGGAATTGACCTGTGGGAGTTTTTCGTTTTNCAAAGCTGATTGAGGGATTCTGATCAACAGATCTTGTTGATTCAATCTTACCTCTGGATAAGTCTGATTTTTTGTTTGATCGTCAAACAAAGCCTCTTCCAGAATCTGAGGCCATAATCGCCACAGCAAGCTTCCAGAATTAGGGGATTTGGGCTGATCCATTTCGTCAAAGACNACACTTCCAAGAATGTGTAAATATTTCTTAGCTCGAGTCACAGCCACATAAAGTAATCGTGCTGATTCCAAATGAGCTTTCTGGCTNTCGAGGCTCTGCAGATAAGAATACAAGGGGCTCTGTTCTTGCCCAGATTCTTGGATTGGGGCCAATAACAATGAACTGGTACCATCATTAAATGACTGTTCTTGCCACCGTAGNAAGGAAGCCTCCTCTGATTTGGCAATCCGATCAAGCCCAGGAAGAATAATAGTATCAAATTGAAGTCCTTTCGCTTTGTGCATAGTCATCACTTCAATCTGAGCTTTAGAATTTTGGGTTTGAGAATANAGGCCTTGCATTGCTTCATCGAGGCGGTCAGGTAAAAACCATTTCTTCTGATCCAAGTCTCCCAGTAATCGAAAGAAACTTTTGGCATCTAGNAAATCACTTTCTTCTCGTAAAAGTTTTGGTCCTTGCAATCTTAACCAAAGGNANTCAATAGCCACACGTAAACCAAACTGCTCAATCTGGAATCTAACGGGCGCCCAAGCCATCAGAAAGCTTTGNAATCTTTGCGTTCCATCAGAGCTTAATTTTTCACTCCAATTTTGCTCTAGTAGGTGGGGAATTGTTCCCTGCAAATCTTGCCCGAACAAGACTGTCAGATCTGCCAAAGTCAATCCGCACCAAGGTGCCCGCAAAACAGCCAACCAAGCACCACGATCTCCAGAATGAATTNCAGCCCGAGTTAGGTGAAGTAGGTCATCAATGATTTGACGCTTAGCAAGNGGTTCAATTTCAACAGCTTTGAAGTGGACTCCCNAAGCACGTAAATGAGGAAGAATTTTTGATAGGTGATTGCGATTACGNACCAAAATACCAATTGAATGTCCAACTCCGTGNTTTTGAATTGTTTTGCAAATAATCTGAGAAACCAACTCTGCTTCAGCTCTCACCTGCTTTTTATCAAGTATGTGAACTTCAACGGCATTTCCTTCAAGAAGTGGGTGATGTGACTCCGATTTTGAATAGCCAATCGCTCCAATATTTGAATTTGCTAGTGCTGGAAAGATTAGCGAAAATTTTTGATTTACCCAGTCAACNATTCCAGACTGAGAACGAAAATTCAGCTTAAGCAAAAGAGACTCTGGATGTAGTTGACCTAACCCATATTGTTGAACTCTNCGAAACAGGCTGACTTCTGCTTGACGAAATCTATAAATTGACTGCATCGGATCCCCAACAAGAAATATTGTCTTCCCTGACTGAGAATCCCAGCCTTTTGTAAGAGTTTTCAGCAATTCAAACTGACCATGGCTGGTATCCTGAAATTCATCGACAAGGACATGTCTTAAGTCTGANAAACTNTCATCATCAGTANCGTTCTCAACTGCTAAAGTTAGAAGAGCTCTCTGAGCAACTTCACTGAAATCGACCCTGGCCTGATCACGAAATACCCCTTTTAACTCATCAGAAGCACTTTGGAGAAGTCGAATCAAAGCTTCCAAAACTTGCCAAGAAGACCCTTCAAAATTTGGTTGCAGNGGAAGCTGTGCTATTTTCTTCAGAGTTTCTGCNTATTCNACCGGCTGATTCTGGAGCCATTCCTCCAAGGATTGCTTGATTTCCTTNATGGCCNGGGGGAAACCTTGGTTTTTGGTTAGTCGCTTTCTCCAATTGCCATCACCAGTGAGAAGGCACTGTGCCAATGTATGCCAATGAACCAAATCAGNGAATTTGGCCTCAGGAGTTTGGTAGGGAAGTTGTGAAACTTTGTTCGCCAACTCCTGATCNACCTGAGTTAAATANGGATGAGCGCTTTGGAGGCAAGGTTGAACAAATCTATAATCGCTTTTTCCAAGGAAACTACACAGTGTGAGCATCTCTTCTGAAATTGTACGTTCAAANGACCTAGATAAACTCNCTCGAATTTTTTCCATGTTGCTAGGGAGCTTACGAAACCAGCGTAACCACTGTTCTCTTCTACCTAACAAATCNACTANTAACTCCTCNAGCCGGCTGATATGGTTATGNANATGTCCAAGNACAGTCTGAACATCCATACTTAAGTTGTCTTCANCATCCTCTAGTCNCTCCAGANTCNTTCTTACCGCNATTTGATACAACTTTTTAGGNGATTCCTCNACAGTAAGAGGACCGCCTACTCCGGCACGAAGAGGCGTTCGACGTACAAGAGACGCACAAAAAGAATCTANAGTCAGCAGCCTGATTCGTTCCGGTTGGCGCAACAAATTCCATTTAGATTGAGAGTCTTGTTCAAGCGCAGCCCTAGCGAGTTCCCATGTTCTCTTTTCGTGATCCAGTTTGGGAGGGTCGAGTACATTTGTAGCATAANNAAGTTGCTTTAGAAGACGCTCACGCATCTCGCCAGCCGCTTTATTGGTAAATGTGATGGCAAGAATTTCCTCTGGTTTCTCCACCACTGCCAATAGAGAGAGAATTCGCTGAGTAAGTAACTCAGTCTTACCAGAGCCCGCAGGGGCTTGGACAATAAAACTTTTTGCTGGGTTCAAAGCCTTTGAACGTGCCTCAAAATCAGAAAAATTCACTGACATATTTTTTNAGAGGTTTAGGTTCAGNGTGNCGAACAACTTGGCCAAATCAGAATCCATGCACCGAGGAAAGTAACAGAGATTCAAACCAGCGGCATATGTCCCAAAAAGATTTTCCGCCTGGCATGACTCAAATCAGGATNGAGTGCANTTTGTGNGATTTCACTTTCAANNGTGAATCTCTCTCTGCGTAATTTGTNGGTCANTGAAACAGAACCAATAACAGACGCAAGGGCAATNATGNCTAGCAACATTCCAAACCAGTACACCATCGAGATCGNGCGNTAGGAGAAGTGGATGCACATTTGAGTTGATACTTTTAGCTTAAGCTAGANTGAAGGTGGATAAATTAAGGATTCGNCGATAGGAAGACAGGTCATCCGCTGAGATNTTAATTCAAGCTCAAAACGAATATGAGCATCCAGCCGCANTAGGCNTTCTNTTTGGCAAATTTCTTCATTGGACTCACTCATTTTGATGCTCNAGAAAGAAATTTNTNGGTNACCTCCTCACTATGAGATATTACTNTTNGGATNCAANTTTGTCTTTGCAAAAGACGCTTCAGNAATCAATCTTTTGAACGTGCGTTGGTTAGCGTTACCCAACCAGCTCCTGCTAGAAGCAGAGGTGCACCTACCCAAGTCCANAATCCAGGCNCAGTTCCACCACGCCAGAACCATTCAATGATGCCTCCCAGTAATGGTTCCAGCAGCATTCCCACTGAAACAACTACGGGTGGAAGATAGCGCATTACTGTGTTTAAGCCAGTGTGACCGCACAACCCTGGACCAAAGGCAAGGTAGGCCACGGCTAAGACCCACTTTGGCTCCCACCACCCAAACCAACCCCAATTAGAAGCTAAAGGTCCAACTGACTTTTCCCAGGCCCAAGAGGCCATACCCAGCCAAACACCTGAGAGCATCGTGACTGGTAGAGCATAGATAAAGATTGGCCATTGTCTCGTTGAACGAAGGTGGTGTCCCGCATAGAAATAACCGACAACAGCTACTGCACCCACTATCGCTGCCATATCGCCTATTAGAGTCACTGTTCCACTATTTTCCGTATCCATCAGGGTAATCAAGGCTCCCAACACACCCAATGCTGTTCCCCAAATATGTCCTTTGCGCGTCTGTTGTCCCAAGATCGGCATCAAAGCAACAATTACCAAGGGATGACTCGTTACGAACAGTAAACTGTGAACAAGACTGGTGTGGTCAAGTGACCACACCCAAAAACCAAAGTGCATCCCCAAGCAAAGGCTAGAGCCTATTAAAATCAAAACATCTTGCATCCTAATTTGTAATTTTCGAAGCAGTTGCCATTGCCACAAAAAGAGAGGGAGTAGTACCAGAGAAGTTGCCTGCATTCTCCAGGAGGCACGTAGCAGAGGGGGAACTTCTCCTAATTCCTGAAAAACTAATCCTGCACTACTAATCGCAACTAATGCCAGCGCGAAGAGTGGCCAGATATATATAGGGATCATAATGGAAGTTCGTTTTCAGTGATTTCTCAAAAATTGAAAAAAATTGAAAGCTCTGGTTACTTTCAGCGTAATCCAACCTGGTCTACTCTATCTAGTTTTCCAATTCTTTCCTCTAATCTAGCTTTACTGAGGGTTGATCCGTAGGCAAGAATCCAATTTCCAGGTATTTGTTTTTCAACTACATTATGGCGACAGCATCCATGATTAATCCGAACAAGTTCCTTAGGATCCTGATTTAGCAGATAGCTCTGTAATCGTTCGTGCTGGCCATCCATGAGCCGACTGGCTTCAACTGGTCGACGTAGGAGAGGACAATCTTCAGTTTTCAAAGCTGTCATAGCCTTCGATGTGATCCAACAAGATCAATGGTTCTAGACTGTAATCCATTCTACAACCACATTAGGTCTTCCAAGAACCATCCTTGGGTACGCGCCCAAGCCATAAAACTCAACACCCTCCAAGAACATTGGACCTCTTCGAGAACAACCAATAATTTTTTCCTCAAANCTACAGATGTGNAAAAGCGTNCCGAAAATAAAGAGATTTANGATGTTCTCAGGCTGGAATATTGAATTTATAACNAGAACCATTTAAACTAATTTTTTTTTGTGANTAACTGGATGAGTCTNAGAAATANACCCTTGTCGAATATTCACTATCCAACATCGAAGTTCCAAGGCCATCTTGTAGNTGCTGCGTAACTAAAGTTAGAATATTTTCTATCAAAATCGACAGCAACATCTCGCGGAAAACTAAAAGCAAAGTAAGTAGAAAATGAGTTCGTCCGAATGGCTGCCCGACTGGCTCAAAGGTGAAAAACAGATTGAGGATTGGGATGTAGATGAAATGGCGAGAACCCTCTTGATAGGCTCGGAAGTTGAGTGGATTCTTGAGGCGGGAAAACGTGGTTTCGACGAAAATTGGGCTAAAAGGACTTGGAAATTATACAGAGATGAAAAATCAGTTGGTTGTTGGCACCAACAAAAACATTCTGGCTAAAAAATCTCATCCAATTCTGAGCTATCCTTTTACAGTTATGGTTCAAACAACACACTCACGCCTGGTAGTTCTTTACCCTCCAACCACTCCAAAAAAGCTCCACCTGCTGTCGAAACGTAACTGAACAATTCTGTTACTGCGGCAACATTAAGAGCCGCAACAGTATCTCCACCTCCTGCAACCGTAAGTAATTTTCCTGTCTTCGTTAATTTGGCAGCTTGCCTCGCAACAGCAAAAGTCCCTTCACCAAATGGCTTGACTTCAAAAGCCCCAAGAGGCCCATTCCAAAGTAAAGTTTGGCATGTCTTAATATGGTTATTGAAAAGTTCAATTGAGCCTGGTCCGACATCCAGAATCATCTGATCTTCAGCCACATGATCAATGTGAACAGTTTTGAAAAACGCATCAGTGCTCAGAGTATTTGCGACCACAGCATCAACTGGTAGCAAAACCTCACAGCCGCACTCCTTAGCCTTTCCTAAGATGGCTCTAGCCGTTTCAACTAAATCAAATTCTGCTAAGGATTTTCCAATGTTCATTCCCTTAGCTAGAAGAAAGGTGTTTGCCATCCCTCCACCAATGATCAACTTATCCATTCGTGGCACCAAATGCTGGAGCACATTGATTTTACTGGACACTTTCGCTCCGCCAATTAGTGCTGTAACCGGACGTTTGGGATCACCTAGTGCTGCTTGAAGTGCCTCCAGTTCAGCTACCATACTAGGGCCGGCGTATGCTGGAAGGAACTTACTGATAGCATAGGTTGAAGCATGGGCTCGGTGGGCTGCAGAAAAGGCATCATTCACATAAATATCTGCATGATCAGCAAGCTGCCCAGCAAACGTGGCATCATTTGCTTCTTCCTCAATGTGAAAACGAAGATTTTCAAGTAAAGCTACCTCACCAGATCTCATACCTTTCGTTTTAGCCACTGCTTCCTGACCCACAGATTCTTCAATGAATTCAATTTTAAGGTTTGATAATTGAGCCAATAAATCTGCTACTGGTTTTAGGGACATTTCAGCATTGAACTTTCCCTTGGGTCTTCCCAGATGACTAGTCACGATGACAATCGCTCCAGCATTATGCAAATACTGAAGAGTTGGAATAAACCTTTGAATACGTGTAGCATCAGTGACTTTACCTTGCGACATAGGCACATTTAGATCGGCTCTTAAGTAGATTCTTTTTCCCTGCAATTCAACTCGGTCAAGTTTTCGCAAATTTTCCATCAATAGCTCAGCAACACTGTTAAAAAAAAATTGAAATCATGAGTACCCTAAAGAAACTTGCTACAGATAATTCTTATAATTATTCAAGAAAATATCAAATTTATTTCAAGCACCAGTTTACCTAAAAATTGCTTCCAAACCGTTAGATTTCACCTCAACTAAGTTGTCTAGATAGATCTCCATAGCTCTGGCACCTCCAATGAAAAATCTAACCTTCAAACAACTCAAGNCCATGANAAAAGTANCCCCTCACAGAATNTGTACCAGGCGCTTCGGANAAACTAGACGCATCACTACCAGCAGTAACCCTGCAACTACAGNAATTAGAGGANCAAGTNGGTTTACCTTNATTGGATCGGGGTAGGAAGGGTTTCCAGTGGGCGGATGCTGGAACGGTGNTCTTTCAGTAATTNAAGCAACNAGAGGAACAACTCAGACACTCTGAAGANTCCATCTACTAATTTGCGGGGTATTGCAGGCGGACGAATCGGATTTGCAGTCATCCGTAGGGTGNAATACTTCAAGCTGAATGCGATTGCTGCGTTTTTGAGGGATCATTTAGGGATTTATTTGGACCTGAAGATGGNTAATCGCCAGGAGATTGTCTCCGTTCAATAAAATTTAATTTTGCCATCATGGGACGTCTNCCAGAGGATCTTNCTNNTANATCGAAGTGATCAGTAAAAACCCACACCTTTTTATTTCCTCCCACTCATATTCTCTGAACGGGCGAAAAAAGTATTANTTTTGAAGAGCTTACCAATGAGCCTCCTTTGCTACGAGAAAAAGGCTCTCAGACAAGGATGTTGCTTNATAGCTCTCTTATCGAACACAAGATTGATTGGTGCGAAGGTATGGAGGCAGACCGTAATGAATCCATTAAACGAGGTGTCATGGCGGGGCTNGGTATTTCTTTCATCTCTGCAAATACTATCGCAGCTTTAGTCGATAAAGNACGTTTGGAAGTTTTGGATCTAGCTAGTACACCGCTCGTTCGACATTGGTATTTGATGCGTCTTCAAAAAAGAAAACTAATTCNAGCAAGCNTTTTTTTGGAAATTTCTTGAAAAAACCTGTNGGAACTCCATCTCAAAGCTTTAAAGCCACCTCCTTAGCTTCAATACTCTGAACTTAGATAGACCTTGTCAGCCCAATGGAGGTCTGATAATTTATTCTTTTTCCACTTTTGAATAGAGAGCTTTTTTATGGCAAGCGAAAAAGTTGTTCACCTNACAGATGACTCCTTTGATGAGCANACAGGATCTGGCTACGTAATGATTGATTTCTGGGCTGAGTGGTGNGGACCATGTCGAGCCTTGGCACCAGTGATAGATTCCATCGCAGAATCTCACAGTGAGCAAATCAAAGTTTGTAAACTCGACGTCGATTCNAATCAACGAGCTGCTGTTCGCTTCGGAGTCCGAGGAATTCCNACCGTCATTATGATGAAAGACGGCAAGCTTGTGGATCAAGTAGTGGGCAACGACCCTGGTAAAATTCGTTCAATGGCTGAGAAAGCTGTCGAAGCTGCTTAATCACTCTNCTTTTCTTGAAACTTGCGAACCTGGCTTCTCCTGCTGACATATTGTGGTACTCGCTACGCAGGTTGGCAGGTTCAGCCCGCTCTTCCCACAGTCGAAGGTGAAATCGAAAAAGCCCTCCAGCAGCTGACAGGAACTTTCCATAAAGTGCTTGGCAGTGGTAGAACCGACGCCGGTGTACATGCTCTCAATTATCCTGCCCATTTTCAAAGTTCCCAAAATTTAACACCTAGAGAGTGGCATANGGCACTAAATGGACTATTGCCTCCTGACATCGTCGTACGCAATGTAGTTGAGAAATCTACTNACTTTCATGCCCGCCATGATTCAATCGGCAAACGCTACGCATATCTCATTCATAATGCTAAGGAAAGGAATCCATTTGCTGAAAATCATTCGTGGTGGATTCGTCAATCTTTAGATGTGAAGGCAATGAGGATGGCTGCTGAATGCTTAGTAGGNAGACATGACTTTTCTTCTTTCAGAGCTCGCCATTGCAGCGGGCCTGATCCTGTAAAAGAGCTGCGAGAAATTACGATAGGTAAGACCGTTTCCCCTTGGGGCAATCTGATTATAGAGTTTGAAGCAAACTCATTTCTACAGCATATGGTACGAATTCTTGCTGGTACGCTTGTGGATGTAGGCTTGAGAAAGAGAAAGTCAATTTCGATAGAAGAGATTTTGAAGCAGCGGGACCGTACACAAGCNGGNCAAACTGCGCCATCCGAAGGCCTTTATCAACTTGCTGTACACTATCCAGATGGACTAGTAAGCTGGCCTAAAGANTTATTGATTAATCCTTTTAGGATAATTCAAAACTCTGAGGAGCTCAGTAAATGATTTCATTGATCCTCATTGTTAGGTGAAAACAACTCCAATAAGTGTTNACGCAACACGACNGGCAAATTGAGTCCAAACGATTGATGGAGCATCATTATAGACAGGTGGAACAGAATCATTGAAGGTTTGACCTGTTCNGGCAAAGCCAGGAAATATGATTCCTGGTTCAAATGAACTAGGGCTCCTCGCTTTTGCAATTGTTGTCCTTTGAAGAAAATTCTGAGATAGGGGGTTGCACAGCTTCGAGATCTTTTGCGTTCAGGTAGATCTCTGTCCATGAAGGCCACACCTAATTGAAGAACGAATCTCCNACCTTTTTCTAAACCTAAGATTGTACCATCAGGAGTTGGGATTTTTAAAGGNAAAGGCATTAAACTACTGATCTTTAGACTATGATCCTTGTCACGTGAACGTTCTTCTTTTAAAACCTCTTCATCCNGCTCAGGATCACTCTCCCACACTTCAACTACTTCCTCACGTTTCCAGCGGGCACCTTCAAGATTTTCAGCTTNTAATATTGCTAATATCCACTCTCGCAGGTCAGCTAATTCATNATCTCCCAAGTTGAAAAACNCTTCTTGCTCTAGTCGCTGGGACGTTGTGTAGTCTTCGTTCCTAGGAGTAAGAAATGGAGATGAAGTGCTGTAAACACTCTTGAGATTCTTGTTGATCTTTTTAAGTAGAGGGTNCAATCGCTTTAACAGTACTTCGAAGGCATCTTCACCATCTTCTGTTAGTGAAACTAGTTTCCTTCCAGTCTGTTTCTCTAATTCTCTGCCGATTGGTTCGGCAACAGGCTCAGCTTCACTACCATGNTCAAAAGCTATCTTCTCTNTGCTGGGGACAGCCAAAGGCTCCACTTCCTTGGATCCNAATTTAGGATCTTCATCNATTAAGGAAGATCCGTTTCTTTTATTTCTGGGAGTTGTCAGAGAACTTTGAATACTCTGGTGATCCATAANAAATCCATCTTCCTCCTTTGAAATTTCTGGATGCCATGGCGTAGGGCTACCTTTCAATTTTGGGTTGCCTGGATGGTGATGTACTAATTCCCGCACTAATTGTTCTACCGTCCGAAAATCTACTTTGCGGACCTCCTCAAAGATTTCTNAGGGACCCAATCGAAGTGAACCTTTCAAACGGCGCTGCATCCATCGAACAATTAGATCATCGCCTAAACCTTGAAGAATACGTGATAAAAAAAANCGATTCTTCAAAATCAGGTAAGTCTGATAATCTCTGGAGAACAGTGAATGCAGACGCTCTNTAAAGAAATATTGCTNTACTTCTTCTGGTAATTTTTGAGCAGATACAACTACTTTTTGAAGTCTGGCAGGATCGTAAAGTAGTTTTACCTCACATTTTAAAACTGTTTGCAGGCTCTCTTCCACCCCAATACGATATCTTTCTAGAGCGCGCAGTTCGACAGAACTGGAAGCAAATTCATCNAGTTGACGAATGACTGCCAAAGAATTACAGCTTTTTTGAATTCTGGGGATTATGCCNTGCGTGGNTTGTTGGGGAAGATCGTAAGTCGCAATGAGTCGAAGAGCACTCNGCAGATCATAGAGTTGCAAAGCATGTGTGAAGGCATGGTGACGAAGGGTGAGGGCAGTTGAATCTTCCCGATGAGTTGGAAAATCACGTTCAAGAGTATGCTTGAGCCTTTGGGCAAAGTTTTGCGAGGCTGGNTCATNCCTTGATNCTAANTCNCCGGNTATTTTGTTTNTTCGATTCTGCCNNTGNTGATGAACCATTATCGCCTCAATGCTTGGATAGAAGGAACATCAAAGTGATCTGAATTTCTCCATCAATTGATCCACTCCTGCATTTCTTTTTTTTCTCGTTTCCTGATGGGCTGACTCTCTCTTCTTCATTTTTAGTGACTTTGATTGATTCCGATCAAAAAATTTTGAATCTGGGTTACGCATACTCAGAGCAATTCTTTTTCGTTGCGTATCCACCTCTAAAACCCAAACTTCTATGCATTGCCCTACTGCGCAGGCCTCAAGTGGATCTCGAATAAATTGTGAAGATATTTGTGAGATATGAACCAAGCCATCCTGATGAACACCAATGTCAACGAATGCTCCAAAGTGCGTGATGTTAGTTACCACTCCTTGAAGATGCATCCCAACCTGAAGATCTTTCATGTCTTGGATGGTTTCACTGAATTGCACTTCTTGATGGTCATCTCGAGGGTCTCGCCCAGGTTTTTTCAATTCCTCCAAAATTCTTTGATCTTCTTCCATTTTGGTGATCTTATCCTGT
>NYVT01000018.1:0-41798 GCA_002684675.1 Deltaproteobacteria bacterium | reverse complement strand
TTCCTAACTTTGTAAGGAGTAGTATGAAAAAGTTTAAAAGCCTGATGTTGGCCGCACTCGCTTCCGCCGCACTGGCAGCCCCTAGTTTTGCAGACGGGCACAGCTTGAAATCAAGTGGTGAAGTTGTCGTTGGAATGAAATATTCTAGCGCAACCCCTGACGGAGGTGATACTACCACAGTTCAGGACACCTACATTGGCGATATCAATATGAAATTGTCTCAAGATATTTGGGGCATTGAATTCAATAAAGATGATGAAGGTAAAGGTAAAGTACACGTAAACTGGGAAGCAACTGCCTCCTCAGGAGACAATACAGTTACCGGATCTGCGAAAATCGAAGATATAATTTCCGAAGCTCCAGGTTATGGCGATGTATTCATCAAAGGCGCTAATAAGACTTTGGCTGTGAAAGTCGGCAAATTTGGAAGTTCTGAAAACTACAACGGAGGCATGGGGAATTTCCGCGCTTCTGATTTCGGAGTCGGGAANGNTGAGCANATCACNNTTNNCGGCTTCATGGGNCTTCAAGCTGATGTTGATGCAGGTGANATAGACATTGAGCTTNCAGTGCCTTGGATGGAAGCTGCATCNGNNGNTTANGCNCTNAAATTGAAAGATGGTACAGAGACTAAGACAAATGTNACCGGTATTCGCCCNGTCATCAANGGTGGTTTCGGTGATGTGAGCGTCTCTGCAACATTCTATACATTGAGTTTCAGTGCTCAGAATAACGGAGNAGGTGATACTCAAGANAAATCAGATTCTGCTTTCCANTTGATGGGCAAGGTTGGCGCAGGTGCTGCTACAGTCGGGTTGGGNTACACCANNAAGACCACNAAAAACGGTGANGNNGAAANGACACCAAGTACTCTCAACGGTTTNGTTGAAGTCGGNTTAAGCGGCGGATCAAAAGTTGGNGCTTCTTTTGAGGTTCTGGGAAGCGGNCATGAGACAGACGAGGCTACTGCAACTCGCATTTCTGCATCCTACAATACGCCATTCTTCGTGGAAGCAGTTACTCTNAAGCTTGGCGCAGGTACGTCAACAGTTTCTTCAGATGACAAAAGTAGAGCAGGCTCTGCTAGTGGATTTNAAGCTGAGTGGGCNTACTCTTTCTAATTCGGCTCATCTGATCTAGTTACTTTGAACGGGATTGTTCGTTTCGGCGGANGATCCCGTTTTTTTTTGCTCTTTGACCAAATTCCCACAAATTTGCCCACCTGTTGCAGCNAGTGATTTGAGATAGCTGTTTCTCGTTGAACTCGGGCTAGCNAAGCGCTTTATTTTCCGCTAGGCTAGTTTCATTCCCTTCTGCCAGACTGTTGACATTCATGAATTCTAAGGACCTGCGCCAGGTCTTCGGTCGGTTCACCACAGGAATCACGGTGATCACGACTCGCACACCAGAGGGAGAGCAATACGGNGTAACGATCAATTNCTTCACCTCAGTTTCGCTGGGGCCTCCCCTGGTTTCTTTTGCGCTTCAGCGGAGTTCGCCAATGGGAGAGCACATCCGGCGAGCTGGTGGGTATGCCGTTAATATCTTGTCGGCAGACCAACAGGAGTTATCAAATCATTTTGCCAGTGACAAACATCGGCAGCCTTTCATAGATTGGCCTTTGTTGCCNAATAAGCNTGCGAGTCAGCCACTTTTGTCAGGCTGCCTGGCAGTGCTCGAATGTCGACTTTGGCAGGAATATGACGGGGGTGATCACGTCCTGTTACTGGCAGAAGTACTGGATTGTCAAGCGTTCGAGGGTCAACCTCTACTTTACTATCGGAGCCGTTATGCGACGCTATAATATGGAAATTGAGAAAGGATTACCAAGAATCGATGACATCTTGTCATCGAACTTGGGGCAAGATGCCAAAATGCAACCGACTCCAGAGGGCATTGCTGGCANGATTNTCGGCTGGCGAACGCTCTTGTTGCTGCTATGCAGTAGCCTGCTAGCGTCCTGTTTATCGACNACTCCTGATATCAANAACTTGCGAATCTTCAGCGAAGATCGCCGTTCNGCTCCTTTNGCACCAACATTGGAAGAACTGACGCNGGAGATGCCCTTTGTAGTTGTATTATCCCCACGCACTCAANCAGGAGTGACAAGCTANGCTAACGATAATAGTGTGACCTTCATCAAATCGATGATGGAAGACGCAGGAAATCTGCAGGTATTCCCAGATCAGCGGATGAANCAAGTGTTAGATTCCAACGAGTACCGGATGTTAGATATCACTCGTGAAGAAGACGCGATCAAGCTTGGAGAAGCGCTACGGGTCAAGTATCTTGTGATGCTCGATACATCACCACCGACATTCTCCCATGAAGATGACGATTGGAGCGCTGTGGTAACCATGCATCTCTACCANTTGTCACCAACCAAGAAACTTGCAGAGGAAACCTTCCCATACCAGCAGTCTGAGCTAGAAGACATGCGCATGGATCTGCGGCCCAAGCTTCAAGCTGCGCTTCCACTAAAAGCCTTTCTTGTTGAGACCTACGAGCGCCGTAAGGTGGCTAAGTTAAATGTTGGGATGGATCAGGGTGCAGAGGAACTAGATCGTTTCGCAGTCTTCCGGCGTGACCANCGCTCCAGCCCACCTGAAATCGTGGATCACGGNGGAGGGAAATCTAGCCGNATTACAATNCATAGTGAAGATTATGGCAANATGGTCGGNACCTTGGAGATCTTTCGCAGCAAGCAGAATGAGTCCTGGGCTCTGCTAGAGCCNGCGAANGGTGAAGAAATTCTGCCTGGTGACGCAGCATTCAAAGTGGTTCGCTATCGAACAGATTTCTTCCGTAAGGTTGATCTTGGTCGATTTGACTGAGTACGCTTCCTGTTCTAAGCTGGCGTAAGAGAGATTATTCTTTTGTGCTAGCTTCTCCTCTCTTCTCCTCCCTAAANCTTCTTCAGATCTAAGTCGAACCCCTCCTCTTGTTAGCAAGCATTTGATTCTTGAAAAATTTTCTTAATTTTAGAGTTGGTAAAGTATTTTCGAAATTGTTTTCTGGTGATTACAGAAATGATCTCGATCAATTGGCAATCAGTAAATCCATCTTGATGNGTTGATGTNGTTTTATGAGCAGTCGTATCTCAAATCAATTTCCNCTCTTGCTCGGTGTTCTCAACGTCACGCCAGATTCTTTCTCGGATGGAGGGAAGTTTTTAGAATTAGAGGCAGCCCGATTGCAGGCTCAGCATATCGTAGAGTCGGGAGCTGACTGGTTAGACCTTGGTGGAGAGTCGACAGGTCCGGGTAGTGTGGAAGTATCTTTGGAGGAAGAACTCCAACGGGTACTACCAGTCTTGGAAGTCATTCGAGCAGATCATCCGGAGTTGACCGTCTCTATCGACACCTGGAAAGCAGAAGTCGCCCGCAGATGCCTCTCTATGGGAGCAAAGGTAATCAATGATGTGACTGCACTGCGTCGAGATCCNGCGATGGCTGAAGTCGTTGCTGAAGCTGGGGTTCTCGTCATCTTGATGCATGCCAAGGAAGGCGATGGCCGGACAACCCGAGTGGTCCAGCACTATGAGGATGTGATTTCGACTGTGAAAGCTTTTTTTGAGGAAAGAGTCCGTTGGGCTACGGATCAGGGAATCAAGGAANCGCAGATTATTCTGGATCCGGGTTTGGGGTTTTTCATCAGTGCNGAGGCTCGCTACAGCTTTGAGATTGTACGTCGTTTGCCCGAATTGAAAGCNCTTGGTTTCCCGTTGTTGCTGGGGCCTTCCCGTAAGTCTTTCCTGGCGAGAGTATCCCCAGGAAGAAACTTGTCGACTGAGGAACGACTGATCCCTGGAGTCGCTCTGTCCACAATTGCNGCCTGGCTCGGTGTCGACATCCTGCGGACCCACGATNTTCGTGCAGGCCAACTCTTGCTGGATACGGTGCAAGCACTTCGNAGCGCTTCCTGATTTGCAAAACTTACCTGAAAATTTCCTCAATGAGTNGGTTTAACGAATCTGCTTCGAAATGTCATGTTCGCATCGGCTCCTTCTTCAAACCATTACAGAATCAAAATAGATGAGACATTGGCTTGTTGAATCACAATGAGGATGCTGATAGTAGTTCATACTCAAAACCGAAGAAATTACTTCTACCAAAGTATCGCTGTCAATGGGGATCTNGCAGATATTGACTCAATTTTTAGTATTTTTTTTCAGCTGCTTCTCCCGCAACCGTTTTACATGATGAGGCAACCGCTCCAGNAGGGCATCGATGTCGGCTTGAGTGGTCTGCCAGCCCCAGCTCAAGCGTAGGCAGGAACGGGCTTCGGTCGCAGTCAGGCCCATCGCCAGCAGGACNGGGCTTGGTTCTAGGGCACCTGAGGAGCAAGCTGATCCTGTTGAGACGGCGACTCCATCCAGATCAAGCGAGATCAGTAGAGTCTCTGCACTCAANCCTTGAAAGCCGANGTTGAGGGTGTTGGGNAGCAGGAATTGCGGATCTCCATTCAANAAGAANCCNTCCACCGTNTGTAATCTCTCCAGAANCTGCTGCTGAAAACTTTGCANNNGCTCGGAGAGTTGAGGCTGTTGCTCGAGCACCCAGGCAAGCGCAGAGGCAAAACCAACAGCCAATGCGACGCTCTCGGTTCCAGCCCGCCGNNNCCGTTCCTGCTTGCCTCCNGTAATCAATGGNGTGAAGGTTGAACCTTCTCGCACATAGAGCAGGCCAATCCCACGAGGTCCCCCAATCTTGTGGGCGGTAGCGGTGGCGTAGTTCACTCCCAGTTCCTGCCAAGAGATAGGTATTCGTCCCAAGATTTGAACACTGTCGGTGTGCAGTGGAATTCCATGTTGTCCGGTGATTGCCTGGAGCTCCGCAATTGGTTGTATTACGCCAGTTTCATTGTTGGCACCCATCACGCTGACCAGCCGAGTTTCTGGACGAATCAACTCTGACAATGCNTCTGGTAGCACACGGCCTCCTTGATCAACCGGCAACAGATCCAAGGAAGCCTGNTTTTGTTCAGCTAAATGCTGCGCGGTTTCCAGCAGTGAAGGATGCTCAAGTGGGGAGAGAATCCAATGATTTGGCTTGTCCGCCTGCAGAAATTGTCGGAGGATCGCATTNTTGCTTTCACTGCCGCCGCTGGTGAAACACAGCTCCTGGTATTCCACCCCCAGCAGCGAGGCCAGTTGTCGACGGGCCTCTTCCAGACGATTCCGGGCTCGACGTCCGGGGCTATGTGGGCTGGAGGGATTGCCGTAGCTAGTGGCCTGAACAGTCTGCATTGCTTCCCATACTTTGGGTAGTAGCGGAGCAGTGGCGTTGTAATCCAGATAGTGTTCGTTTGAGTTCATTGCATGTTGTTTAATTACTGGAGACGTTGCTGCTTACTGTTGCTCTTGGGACTCTGGTTGCCCGGAATGCTGGACGCCCAGGGTACGAATTTTTTCCGTNTGCCAAAGAAGCAGCCCCCGGTACAAAAGGAGGAAGCTCCACCCCCACCTCCGACTCCGGTTCGACCAACGCCAAAACCCAAGCCGACCCCTCNACCTCCAAAGCCCACTCCTGTAGATCGTTCGGTCTCNGACGTGATTTTTCTGCTNGATACTTCCGGTTCGATGGATGCTTTTCTGCCGGGACAGAAACAGAGCAAGCTAAAGTCAGCCCAGGAGGCCNTGGATTTCTTTGCNCAGAACATGCTGCAAGGCACCCGCTTTCAGCTGTGGAGCTTCAACGCCCGCTTGACNCAGCACCCAAACTCTCCGGCAGCCAAGAGCAAGCAGATTATTTTTGAAGAAATTGGCCATTCTGGTTCGGTTGTNCGCAAGCACCTTCAGCAGCAGATCGCTGGNCTGGAGACTCGCGGTGGAACGAATCTCTACCAGGCTATCTTTGAGGCTCTGCGATATTTCCGCTCNCCAAGTTACCAAGTCNCCGAAGCGAATGTAAAGCGTTTCCCTGTCGTGGTGCTGCTGGCCGATGGTCAGGACGATGGCTACTCGGCGATCAATCGCACTCAGGTGCTGCAAAAGCGTAAGCAGGTCGAGGAGGTTGAGGTCAAGGTGATAGGCTTCGGGATCACCCCTAATAGTGAAACACACCGCCAGCTCTGTGAGTTGGCGCGTCCTGTAGCNGATTGCCTAGTGACGTCATCACCCACGGAATTGCGGACGCTGATCCGTTCCTTTACCCGCTCCTGAACATCATTTCGGAGAATCCATGCGTTGTACCAAGATNATTTGTACCATTGGCCCTTCCAGCTGTGAACCAGAAATGCTGAGGCGCCTGCAGCAAGCTGGCATGAACATCGCCCGCNTCAATCTCTCTCATGGCGACCACAACACTCACGGTGAAGTAGTACGCCGGATTCGTGAACTGAACCAGACNCTTAAGTATCCAGTAGCGATTATGTTGGATACCCAGGGACCTGAGATTCGTACTGGTCTCAACGAAGTTGATCTAGTCGTGGGAGATGAACTGAGGGTTACGATGCCCCCAACTGAGGAACAAGCTGAACCTTCCGTCAAGNCGCTGNACGTCAANTATCAGTACCTGATTGATGAAGTGAAGCCCGGGCAATCACTTTCNGTGGATAGTGGCCTTGTCAAGCTCAAGGTGCTCAGTCGGGAAGAAGATCATTTGCGCTGTGAGGTGATCCACGGTGGTTTCCTCAAGGGGCGTCGACACGTGAACTTACCGGGAGTGGCGGTGCAGTTGCCTTCCATCACGTCCAAGGACAAGGAAGACCTGCTGTTTGCCAAGGAGATGGACTTGGACGGCATTGCGCTCTCCTTTGTACGGAATGCAGATGCGGTGCGCGAAGCCAAGGAGATCCTTGGGGATGAGAGCAAGGGGATGAAGATCATCGCCAAGATCGAGAACCAGGAAGGTGTGGAAAACATGGAGCAGATCCTGGAGGAGGCCGATGGGATCATGGTTGCCCGAGGAGACCTGGGCTTGGAAGTCGATATGGAGGAATTGCCACAGCTGCAACGACGGATGGCCTACCTCTGTGCGATCCACGGTAAGCGCCTGATAGTAGCGACACATCTGCTGGAATCCATGATCGAATTTCCAGTGCCAACCAGAGCTGAGGTGACTGATGTGGCCAATGCGGTCTATGAACAAGCTGATGCCGTGATGCTCTCTGGAGAAACCGCATCGGGTAAGTTTCCCGTGGAAGCTGTCGAGACACTAGATCGGATTGTTCGCAGAACAGAGCGCTATCCAGGGGTGGATTACGCCAGCAAGATGAACTTGTCCAGCGCACGCATGCACCTCGCAGCAGCAGCTGCACAGATGGCGAGTGAACTGCAGTTCAAGGGCTTTGTTGCAATCACCCAGTTTGGGCGTGGAGCTGAATACATTTCTAACATGCGTCCACGAGGTTTGCCAATCTATGCCTTCACCAACAGCGCGCGGACCTATCGTACATTGCTCTTCTGCCGTTCGGTCTATCCTTTCCTCGTGGAGGACTTTTCGATCAATCCAGAGTTTACGCTGGAACAGGCGCTACGGACATTGCGTGATTGGGAAGGTTACCAACGTGGGGAACAGTTCATGGTGCTGGCGAATATCCTGACTGCGGAGGGCTTTGTCAATTCACTGCAGGTCCGGAAAATTCCTTGAGTTAGGTGGGGGTGGCGACTCTGTGGGGAGGAACAGAGTCGCCGAAGGTCCGATGGCAGAGGCAGCCCACATCGGACCTTGGGAAGGGGGTTAAACCGAGCGGGAGACGAATTCGGGGTAGCTGTGCATACCGAATTCTTCTTCATCAGAGCCGATGTATTCTTCTTCCTCAGAGACACGGATGCCCATGGTTGCTTTGAGGATGTACCAGACGATTGCACTGGAGACGAAAGTGAAGAGCCCGATCACGATGATGCCCATGATCTGGGCACCTAAGGATCCACCTTCCTTGAAGAGCCCGACAGCCAGCGTGCCCCAGATTCCAGCCACCAAGTGAACAGAGAGAGCACCAACAGGGTCATCAATCTTCAGTTTGTCGAAGAAAGGCACCGCGAAAACGACCAGCGCACCACCGATTCCACCAATCAGCATTGCCAGACCCATCGAGGGATAATCTGGTCCTGCCGTGATTGAGACCAAGCCTGCTAGTGCACCATTCAATACCATCGTCAAATCCACTTTCTTAAAGAGGACCTGTGTCAGGATCATGGCAACTACAGCTCCGGCACAGGCTGCAATGTTGGTGTTGGCAATGACTGCAGAGATCGCATCAGCATCCTCCTTAGACCCCAGTGCCAGCTGGGACCCACCGTTGAAGCCAAACCAGCCCAGCCAGAGCACAAAAGTCCCAAGCGTAGCCATCGGTAAACTGGATGCAGGAATTGGATGAACATTGCCCTGGCTATCGTACTTGCCCTTGCGAGCGCCAAGGAGCAAAGCGCCTGCAAGAGCAGCCCATCCACCAACGGAGTGAACGATGGTCGAGCCCGCGAAGTCACTGAAGCCATCAATTAGCCCGCCCAATGAGGTACCACCCCAGGTCCAGTGTCCTTGAATCGGATAGATGATCGCTGTCAATACGAGTGTGAATGTCATGAAGGGCCAAAAGCGCACCCGCTCTGCAACCGTACCGGAGACAATCGAGGCAGCGGTAGCAACAAAGACAACCTGAAAGAAGAAGTCTGAGAGTAAGCTGTGGCCGTCTGCAGAGGTACCGGAGAGAGCGAATCCAGAACCGAGGACTGCGTTGCCCTCACCGTACATTAGGTTGTAGCCAATTAAATAGAAGGCGATACAGGCTACAGAGTAGAGTGCTATATTTTTAGTCAGAATCGCAGTCACGTTCTTTGTACGAACCATGCCCGCTTCGAGCATTGCAAAGCCAGCTGCCATCCACATAACTAATGCACCACTTATCAGCAGCCAGATTGTGTCCAACACATATTTCATCTCAGCTTGAAATTCCATCACGTCCTCTCTGCCAAATAAAGGGAAAGAATGAAGGGATATGTCTCCAAACATTCAGCAGGGGATGTGCCTGTGCTGAAATTGTTTTCTAATTAGCGGAAAGTCATTGATTTTATGTTTAATTATTAAACATAAAAATTTTAATTTTCGCAGGATATTAGCTAAATTGTGATTATTTTTTATGCAAATAGGCTAAAAAGTAGTCGATGAGTTTAGATCAACAGCGGACCTATGAAGAAAATGAATTAATCTGCACACTTATCACTCAGTTTGTCTAACTTTGCACTGCTAGAGCAGTTATCTCTCAGCTATTTCATCCACCTGCTTCACAATCCTGTACATTGCGATAAATGCCTAGAGTTCGATGGCTACAATCACGATATGCATTATGAAATCTACCATTGGCGATACTAGGTTATTTGCGAGGGTATATAGTGGATCAATAAATTTTTCGATGCCTTCTCGAAATAGGTTCATCAGTAAAATCACCAAAAAATACCTTAGATTCTGTGCAATCATCACGACCATCGAAAGCAATGCTATTGTTGCTGTGCGTGCACCAAATGCACAAAGTAGATGTAGATTTGGAATACCCTCTGTCGTGTCCTGAAGCTTCAACAGCCTGATGATCAACGTAAAACTGAGTCAGTAGAACCGTAATTGTAAGGAAGAAGATGTCAGATCTGGAAGCAGTTGGTTTGTCAGAAGAAAGGTTAACCCACAGTCGCTACCATGGAATTGTTGAAAGATCACGGAAGGATCAGGATTGCGAGTGCTGTGAATATGATGATTGAGGCTCAGTGTTGATTAAAACATCTTCTCCTGTAGCTGACTTTATTGAGCAGGAGAGAGTTTCGTTTTGAAAGGTTTGCGCTTGTCTCGCGAATTCGCTACGGTTTTTCCTTTTTCTGGTGAACACCGAATAATTTGGGAGGCCACATGAGCAGTGATTCGATCAAGTANTTGTTGTCTGAANANNGTATTCCCCGCGATTGGTATAACCTGATTGCTGACTTGCCTTCCCCTCCACCTCCGGTGCTNCATCCAGGTACCCACCAGCCNGTTGGACCAGATGANCTGGCTCCTCTTTTCCCGATGTCCCTGATNCTGCAGGAAGTCGCCTCAGAACGTACAATTGAGATCCCCAATCCAGTCCGAGATATTTACCGACAATGGCGACCTACTCCACTGTATCGAGCGCGGCGCCTAGAGCAGNCTCTCGATACTCCTGCTCANATTTATTACAAGTACGAAGGTGTTAGCCCAGCTGGGAGCCATAAGCCAAATACTGCAGTGGCTCAGGCCTTTTATAATAAGGAAGCGGGAGTCAAGCGTATCACAACGGAGACCGGGGCGGGGCAATGGGGTTCTTCATTAGCTTTCGCAGGAGCCTTGTTTGATTTGGAGATCGAGGTCTTCATGGTNAAGGTGAGTTTTCAGCAGAAGCCTTACCGCCGAGCACTGATGGAGTCCTATGGCGCAACCTGCACGGCATCTCCTTCGGACAAGACGATGTCGGGAAGNAAGATTCTCGAAGACAACCCGGATTCAACCGGCAGCTTGGGTATTGCAATCTCAGAGGCTGTGGAAATGGCTGCTCAACGAGAGGACACGAAGTACGCCCTAGGAAGTGTTCTCAATCACGTGTTGATGCATCAAACCGTAGTGGGACAGGAAGCGATTGAACAGATGGAGATGGCAGGTGCTTATCCAGATGTGATCGTTGGTTGTACCGGTGGTGGTTCCAATTTTGCGGGTATTGTCTTCCCTTTCCTCGGCCAAAAACTGCGTGGTGGAAAAGATGTGAGGATCGTGGCGGTGGAACCAGCTGCGTGTCCTTCACTGACCAAAGGTCGCTACGCCTATGACTTTGGAGATACCGGCCATCTGACTCCTTTGACAAAAATGCATACTTTGGGCTCGACTTTCATACCTCCAGGCTTTCACGCAGGCGGGCTGCGCTATCACGGCATGTCTCCACTCGTCAGTCATATCAAGGAACTTGGGCTGATTGAGGCCACGGCCTATGCACAGTTGGATTGTTTTGAGGCGGGTGTCCAGTTCGCCCGTGCAGAAGGAATCATACCGGCTCCTGAAGCCAATCATGCGGTCAAGGGTGCGATTGTCGAGGCACTACGCTGCAAGGAAGAGGGGAAGAGTGAAGCAATTCTCTTCAATCTCTGTGGACACGGTCACTTCGACATGCAGGCCTATACCGATTACTTTACTGGAAAGCTCCAAGACATTCGATATTCAGAAGAAGAGCTGGCGATGGCCTTGGCTGGTTTGCCTTCTGTTGAGAACACGATCGGAGCCTGAGGTGTCAGAACAACCTCTTGACGAAGCAAAACGCAGGATCAAGGTCGAACAGGTGGTGCGGGACTTCTTCATGATTCTTGATCAGCACCACCTGACCCTGGAAGAAGGAATGGTTGCCTGGAACATGCTTGGCTTCACGATGTTTCAGGAGGCTTATCCCGAGGCTTCTCATGATCAAATCCAGCAGCAGATGCTGGGTTTCTCACAACAGTTGTTTAAATCTCGCCGACGTTGAGTCGAAGGATTCTACGCTTGATAGATGCAATACGACTATTTCGCTCTTCTTTTCACGCAGACTGATTCAAATATTCATGCAACCCGACTCCACCGCAGACAACCGCAGTATTCGTCTTGAAAAACTGCAACAGTTACGTAATCAGGGCGCTTCGCCCTATCCCTATTCTTTCCAGAGCACTCACACGATCCAAGAGCTTCGTGATCTGGCAGATGCACTGCTGACAGCCGCCACACCAGTATCACTCGCAGGCCGTCTGATGGCTGTTCGTGGCAAGGGTAAGGCGATATTTGCCAACATTCAGGCAGCCCATGAGCGGCTACAAGTCTATGTGCGCAAAGATGAAGTTGGTGAAGAGTCCTTCGAAGTTTTCAACCTCTGTGACTTAGGGGACTTTCTTGGTTTGCAAGGGGTAATGATGCGCACACAGACAGGAGAGTTGACACTCCGTGCGAATCGCTTGGAAGTGCTGTCGAAGGCGGTTCGGGCAATGCCGGTTCCCAAGGTCAAGGAGGTAGCAGGCGAACGTGTTGTCTATGATGAAGTCAAGGACAAGGAGTTTCGCTATCGCCAGCGCTATGTCGACTTAGCCCTCAATGCTGAGGTGGCTCAGGTCTTCCGTCAGCGCTCACTGATCTTTCAGACAGTACGAACCTACTTACTGGAGCAGCAATTTCTTGAAGTCGAAACCCCGACGCTGCAGTCGGTTTACGGTGGTGCGAACGCGACTCCCTTTGTAACTCGGCACAAAGCCCTGGGGATTGATTTTTACCTGCGGATTTCAAACGAGTTGTTCTTGAAGCGCCTTGTGATCGGGGGCTTTGATCGAGTATTTGAGTTCATCAAGAATTTTCGCAACGAGGGCATCGACCGCACGCATAATCCTGAGTTTTCCGCATTGGAATTTTACCAGGCCTATGCGGACTATCATGATATGATGCGCCACTGTGAGAGCATCTTTGAATGCTGTGCCTTGGCGGTTCATGGTTCTACGCAGTTTGAATTTGAGGGAACAACGATTGATGTTAAGGCCCCGTGGCCTCGGTTGACGATGTTGGAGGCAATCGAGCAGTTTGCCGAGATCTCTTTCAAAACGCTCAGTNATGAAGAAGTGCAGGCATTGTTAGCTGCCAAGGGTTGGCATTTGGACGGGAGCTTCAGTCGTGGTCGTGCNATGCAGTTGATNTTTGAGGAAAGCTGTGAGTCCCAGTTGGTCCAGCCTACTTTCATCACGGATTATCCGAAGGAATCNAGCCCACTNTGCAAGCAACATCGGCANAATNCTGAGTTGATNGAACGATTTGAGGCCTANGTNATGGGTTGGGAAGTCGCAAACGCCTACTCGGAATTGAATGATCCGATCCGTCAAAGGCAGTTGATGGAAGAGCAGGTGGAGCGAGGCCGAGGTGGAGAAGCAGAAACCCATCCGCTGGACGAAGANTTCTTGCGAGCGATGGAGTACGGCATGCCCCCGATGGGTGGGATTGGTATCGGCATGGACCGGATGGTCATGCTACTGACCGGACAGAACAACATCCGTGACGTAATCCTCTTCCCGACCCTGCGTCCCGAACAATTTGGGGAATGACAGAATGCACTTTGACGAGGGTTTCGATTTCCAGCCAGATTTTGCCAAGTTAAACGGTTTGATGCCTGTGGTGGTTCAGGATGCCCAGTCTCAAGAAGTGCTGATGCTGGCCTATGCGAATCAAGAGGCCCTGTCACTCACACAAAAAACGGGTCTGGCTCACTACTATTCTCGTTCTCGTGATCAGCTTTGGCAAAAGGGAGAATCGTCGGGACACATTCAAAAAATTTGTGAGATCCGGATTGACTGCGATCAGGATACGCTGCTTTACCTAGTGGAGCAGCAGGGCCCAGCCTGCCATACGGGGAGGCAGAGTTGCTTCTATCGAAAGTTGGTCGGTCAGCAGTTAGAGCGGTCAATAGAAGAGCGATGAAGCGGAGAGGTGAACCAAGGATTAGAGAAGTCTTGAAGAAGCTTCTCATACTCAGTTTGTCAGGTGTGGGCTGAGGGTCTTTTGCAAAGAAACGTAGAGCCAGTGCAACGCCAGTTGCTCCTTACGTTGCTGTAGTTGTTGCAGTGAGCGTTTGATGCTTTCCAGTGCTTGTTCTCGCTGTCGGTTGATTGCTTGAACCCGCTGTTGCTCTGTAAAGATAACACTGACAAGTTGCTCTAAGTGTTGTCGACTGTGAGTAGTGACGATCCAGTTGCCATCCTTTGCATAACTACAATAGGTGTTAATGTCCAAGCGGAGTAGATCGTCAGATTCCCGGTAGTCGTTTGGATTGACCCAGAGCCGTTTGGGAACATTGCCCAGACTCCGCATCATCTCCGCAACAATTTCTTCTTCTTCACACCATAACAGGACTTGCCGGCTGGTAAATTCAGCAGGATTTCGAGCAACCTCCTCCCAAGGGAGGCTTCTGCCCAGAAGCTCGACCAACTTTCTTCCGACTATAGCGACTCGATCAAGTACTTGTTGTTCCTGATCGTACAGTTCCTGATGAGCCCGCAGTCGTTGCTGTTCTTGTCGAAGTTTTTCATCTTCACGAAGCAACTTCTCTCGTCGTTCGTCCAACTCCTTGCGTTGCATGGGAGTACTGGCAATCGTCTTGGGTACCTCTACCGTGGGCCATTCTACAAAATCCAACACCGGTTCAAGTAATCCACTGATCGCCTTCCTGAGGTCAATGACGTTGCCTTTCAATTCTACTGAAGGCAGGGTACGTAGGTAGAATCCCTGAAGATCATTGCCTAATTGATGTTGTCCGGGTTGTAGGCTTTCGACACTTTCGACGTTGTTGAATCCACGAGTGGCTAGAATGGAGCGGGCTAGTTCATTCAAGATTGGCAGACTGCCCAAACAACGGAGAGCTTGTGGCCGTGGAGCAACCGGTTGCTGGCGCTTGGCGTGTGTCTCTAGGTACTGCAGGGTACGCCGGAACGCAGCTGAATGGTCGGAAAGCTGTCGATGCACCAATATTGTTTTGATCTTCACATCTCCAAGTGAAAACTCGATCACACCATCAAGTGGTACTCCTGGGAAAAGAAACAATCCCTTGTCGGTTCGGAGTAGTCCTTTGACTTGCTGGGCTTCTACACTCTTGACTTGTTGTGCCAGAAAAGTAGTCAGCCACTCCTGCACAGACTGGGTCCTGTCGTCAGCTTCCAGGAAGCGAATCTGATCCAGTGCCAGTAGAGTTTGTGGTGGTAGATCCTGAACAGTGCGACGACACCAGCCTTCTCGTGGGTCAACGTACTCCAGCATGGAAACGTGAGATTGCAGGTTGATCCAAGGAAAAGAGCGTAACTTTTGGGTTAGGAACACTCCGGGATGGGAAACCCGAAAATGCATCTGGTTGGTTAGGCGAACCCAAGGACTGGGTGGCAAGAAAGGGCTCAGTTCTTCCTGAATATTTTCCAGCACCAGCGCTAGGGGAACTTCTCGCAGTCGTGCCTGCATTTGTGAAAGAAAAAAGATGCAGTCTCGATGTTCTCGGAAGCCATGTGGCGTGAAAAAGGTGAAGACAGGTTGCAGATCTTGCAAGTGGGTACAAGTCGATACTAGGCGGTCCGGTTGTAAGTAGGAAGGGTCTAGCAGTGTGCCGACAAGTGGACCGTGCCCCGTGTGTTTTTCTAGTCGCTGTAAAAGAAAACGCCAGAAGGATGGATTAAAACCGATACCTACCAGTTGCATGCGGCTCGTGCAGGAAACTTGAACTTGTAGAATTCCCTCATAGCGAGAGCTTTGTCAGGAATCCAAAAAGCTTTGCGAGAAATTTGCAGTAAAATGAGTTAGCTTACACAAAACAACCAGACCTTCAAACCAAACCATCGACAACCTATGCCAGAAGTTGCAACTACCGCAGAGGTTCCCAAAATTATACCGATCCAAACCGAGCACTGGCGCAATCTATTGTCGTTGACGGATGCCAGTCGTAAGGAAAATGAGATCATCTATGCTTGGGGAAAACTCAAACAGCAGACAGAGGCGCATGTGCCAGGTACTGGCCCGTTGGTGCTGGATGAACTCTACCTCGACTTTCTGCGTCTACAAGTGCTCAGCTACCCAATTGTGATTGACTGGAAGAAGCCACTGACCAAGAGAGAGTGGCTGAATTGTGAAGAACAACAGAAGGAAGTGACCAACCAGTATGAGCAAATGTATAAGCTATCTGTTCACTTGCGCAAGCGTAGTTCAGAGCGCTATCCAGAAATGGCTCCNCTGTTCGGNATGCATCAGGAGTGCGGAGATGAACTGAGACAGCTGTGGGACTCCTTCCACAGTGCTTGGCGNGATTACAAAAAGGAATGGGAACACCTGCACCGCCAACAGCAAGCACGAAAGCGACGAGAGGCTGGAGGGAAGGCAGAACCCGGAGAAGATAATCCAGATATGCCTCTGGATGAGGAAGTCCTGCTGAAGATCCCACAGCCACCACCGCTACTCAATCGGGAACGCTGGCATGTGCTGGTTTCGATGTCCCAGATGCTGACGACAGAACTTCGTTATCAGTGCCGAGATATACTCAAGACACCGGTACCGACGTCCAGATTTCCTCCAAGCGTGCAGCGCCTGATTGATGATGCCCGTCAGATTCAGGTACAGACCAATGGCTTTGAATTACTGGACAAAGTGAAGTGGGTGCAGCGTCGCAATGCTCAACTGGTAGCTGAACTCGAGCGACTGACTCGAGAGCCNATTATCACTCCAGACCTACTGAATATTGCAGAAGAGAACCAACCAGAGCGAGAAGAAAGAAAAGTCAGGGGATACACGGATGATGGTTCAGGCCAAACTTATGGTCGGGAAGAAAANTGGACAGAGCGTAAAAAACGTCCGATCTGGTGGTGGTTGGGTACAGCCACAGTAGTCGGGACATTGGTGTTCTTGTTGGCGATGTTCTTACCCTCCTCAGACCGAGCAGGATTGGGAGAAAAACTACCTCAATTGGTCTTCAAACCCACTGGACCAACCCGAACGGTAGAGAGTAATCCAGCTCTGCCAGATCCTGAGCCTGTAGATGTCAAGGATATGCTGATCAATCTCAGCTTCGATATGCCAACACGCCAGGTATCCAGGGGAACAGCACGTCAACTGGAGTCTTCCCTACAAAATAAAAGCAGTCTGCCGACAGAGTTAAGTGATTTAGGAGCGCCCACTGCGGTTCTGGAAGCAGCTGGTGACATTTATCTCTATTGGGCAGACAAACTGACACGCTTTGAAAACACTCTGGAACTCCAACGTACCCTGCAAAAATTAGAACGTCAGTACCAACAGATGCAGCAGAANCTGAAAAATTTGGCTCAAGTACCCTTCAAGGGACGCATAGTTCCCACTCAGTCTAATGGTGAAGCTCACTACGGGGTTGAATGGCAGGATGAGTCAGGCAATGTGGTAGGAACTCTCTATGAAAATGATGACGGAACCCAACTTCGTCTTCGCAATGGTGAGGTAACCGAGGGCATCTTCTCACCCTATGAGCTAACGAAGTTGCTTGAGGAGCAAGCCTCACAACGCTGATTCAACGATTGCTTGTTCGAGCACTGACCTGTGAAATAGACAGATTCAGTAAATCTTCCANTTTTTGTTTGTCAATAATCACTATGATTTTTTCGGTTATCTGGTTTGTCTTCACAGTANTTGGTAGTGGTGCCCTAGTTGCGGGGTTGTTGTTCTTATGGACGGGCGGTCAGCTTGGTGAGGTCAGCGGAAAGCTGACTCCACAACAGGCAGAACTGCATCTGGCAGAACTTGAAAAGCAGCGCCAACAGGAAGAAGAAGNCCAAGAACGACAACAACGGGAAGTCCGGCTTGATCGACTGCAACAACAGAACGAAGCTCTTCAGGAGGAAATCACACGCAAGCAAGAAGAACGTCGACAGCAGCGCGTGCTGACCAAACGCTTTGGGGAAGCGANCCTAGAAGCCCCAGCACCAACGCCAGAACCTCANAACTTTTACGAAAAGCTGCGCTCCGGGATCAGTAAGACTCGCGAACAGATGCTTGATGGGCTAAGCAATGCTCTGCTTGGAAAGAAAGAAATTGATGAAGAGGTCTTGGANAGCTTGGAAGAAGCTCTGTTAGGAGCCGACATTGGACCAGAGACNACCAAACAGATTCTGGAGGTGGTGACTTCTCAGGTTGAACGNCAGGAACTGCGTGANGTGGATGCCTTACGAGAAGTGATCAAGGAGGAAATCGTACGCATTCTACAAAAGGAAGTGCCGATTCCCACCGTTGCGGATCNCAAACCCGTGGTGTTAATGATTGTCGGGGTCAATGGTGTAGGTAAGACTACGACAATCGGCAAAATCGCTGCTCAGTATCGCCGAGACGGACATCGTGTACTAATGGGGGCTGGGGACACCTTTCGTGCTGCCGCCATTGAACAGTTGACAGAATGGAGCCGTCGCGCCGAGTGCGACATTATTGCCAAGAGTCAAGGAGTTGATCCATCTTCAGTNATGTATGAAGCTGTCGAGAAAGCAGTTCGCGAGGAATATGATGTTGTCATATGTGATACTGCGGGAAGACTGCATACCAAAAAGCATCTGATGGAGGAACTGCGCAAGATGGTGCGGGTGATTCGGAAGATTGTACCNGATGCACCTCACGAGGTGTTGCTTGTGCTAGATGCGACTACGGGACAGAATGCCATCTTTCAGGCCCGTGAGTTTCGTGAAGCCGCAGATTTGACAGGAATTGTGCTGACCAAACTGGACGGAACGGCCAAGGGTGGGGTTATTATCGGGATCGTCAACGAATTTGACATTCCCGTTCGCTATATCGGTGTAGGAGAAGGCATCGAAGACTTGCGTCCCTATGATGCCAAGCAGTTTACGGACTCACTATTTTCCTAATCACATAGAGTCTGCAGCACAGCGAAATCCCAAGTTGAAAGCCTGGGTCCAGGCCCCTAAACCATAACGGCGGCTACTGCGCAAGCCAGCTTCAGTGGCCTGACCAAATAAGCCCTGCCAAGCACCTCCGCGAGCTACTTTCTGTGGATAAGTTGGATTCGGGGGCACTTCCGGTCCTTTTGGATTCTGCAGTTTCGCTTGATCGTAGGGGGCATACCAGTCAGCAGTCCATTCCATAACATTCCCCTGCAGATCATAGAGGCCCCAAGNATTGGGTTGCCGTTGCCCAACAACGGCTGCGGAACGGAGGTTTTGNGAGGTCAATTCAAACCAGGCCTGATCTCTCAGTTNNGCTGCCACAGAGTTGGGGTTTTCTACAACACTACCGGCTTGAGTGGCATACTCCCATTCAGCTTCGGTAGGAAGCCGTTTATCGATGGCNGCACAGTAACGCGCGCTGTTTTCCCAGTCCACATAGACGACCGGTTGTCCTGGCAGTGTTGTGTCGAAACCTCCATAACCACGCACACATTCGCTGCATTGAGCGTAATCTGCGTTCGTGACTTCATGCACATCCAGATAGAATGGTGCTAATTCGATCTNGCGAATTGGCCNNTCATCGNTTTCCCCTNCNAAACTCCCCATCNGGAACGAGCCTCCTTCGAGCAAAGCCATTCCCGNGCGATNACTNCTACNCTGNGGGNTCACTAATNCTNTAGCAGAATCAGGCTCAGCAGAGATTTCTGNTAANGANTGAGTNTANCTNGAATCAANNNTATTNNTAGCTNCNNCCGCATTNTCCGTAGTCATTTCTTTCTCAACNGCATCCTCAGGTTCTGTCTCTGTGGCTTCGGTTGATGGGGCTATCATTGCCACTATTTCTTTGTCCTGTGAACCATCAACTTCGTTGATCGGGTCTACTATTGGAGTGATGGCCTCTTCGTTCTCAACAGTGATTGATTGGGATTCTGTTGTTTCCTCTCCAACACCTTCCTGATCATCCACAGCAAGAGGGACTCCGGGCAGCACTATTTCATCGCTGGTATTAGCGGTAGCATCTGTCTCAGAAATTATTCGGATGGGTTCATCTGGAAGGTTTTCTTGTTCGCTCACTTTATCAGTTGGTACTGAAGCAAGATTTGGTGTTGTGGTGATCGCTGCAGTAGCTGAGGGAGTAGTTACAATTTCACTATCGGTTGCTGTCTCGTTTGTTGTGCTTATTGTGGAAGAGTCCTTAGAGGTGGCTGTTTTCGTTTCAGAAGTGTTTTTTTCCTCAGAAGGAGAGGTGATTTTCGTGCTTTCAGCAGGTGGCTTGACATCAGCAATTTCATGAGCTTGGGGAATTTCGAATACACTGATTAGCCAGGTTAACTGTTCGCGCAGCAGGACACGATTGGTCAGTAATTCCTGCAATTCCAAATCAACTTGAACCTCGTTCTGGGTCTGGTTGTATTGGCCTTCCAGTAGCCAATCGGCACCAGCAAGCCCAGCAAGCTCACGATTGGTCAAGGGTCGGCTTTGTAGACGTAGGCTGCTATCCCAGTCATCTAGAATGCGCTGCAACTGAGGGGGATGGATAAGTTGACGAGGCAGATCGGGACTCAGGCCGAGAAATAGGAGTTGCTGCAGTTGGCGGGAGATCTTAGTGACTTCTTCTGAACCCGCTGGTGGAACGGGCACAATGGCCAGTACAGGAGCCAATACGCTTGGGTCCAAGGCAAGTGCTAGCAAGCGTTTCCGAAAGCCGTTCCATTCGATGGGTAGCCCTTCTGTAGGTTGGGCAAAAGAAACTTGACCCAGGAAGAAGAATAGAAAACTGAGCAGGAGAAGTTTTCGCATCAATCGCCTTAGGAAGTTGTGAGAGCTAACGCATTTTCGATAAGCTGTTGACATTTTTCCTTGCCGAAGAGCGCAGCCATCATGCTGAGATCTGGACCGTGTTCTTCCAAAGTGATCGCGTAGCGTAGCGGAGTCCAGAGATCCTTGCCCTTAATCCCCGTACTTTTCTGAATTCCCTTAACCAACTGTTTGAAGTTGCCTTCATCCCAGGTCGCGGTATTAGCTAGGGCCGTTTGGAAAGCACTCAACACAGTTTTTGCTGTTGGTTGGTGCAGATAATTAATCAAATCTGGTTGTTCAAGTTGAGGCTTATCCTCAAAGAAGATCGTTAGTTTGTCCAGTACTTCAGGCAACGTAATCAGTCTTGGCTGAATGATCTGAATTGCCCTCCGTAAAAATTCTGGATCTGCTCCTGAATAGCGTGAGTTGGACAACCAAGGTTGCAGACGTTGCATTAGGTCATCCAACTCCAGACGCTGCAGATATTGCTGGTTCATCCAGTCAAGTTTGTTGCGATCAAAGACAGCCCCAGCCTTCCCAACTCGTTCGAAGCTGAATTTTTCAGTCAATTCAGACATTGAGAAAAGTTCTTGGTCATCAGAAGTGTTCCATCCCAACAAAGCGATGAAGTTTACAAGCCCCTCGGCAACGTAGCCTTGAGCCTTGAAGTCTTCGACAGCTACATCACCTTGTCGTTTGCTGAGCTTGGAACGATCTGGGTTTAGAATCAGTGGAAGATGCGCAAAACGTGGTGGTTCCCAGCCAAAGTAGCGATAAAGCAGAAGGTGTTTGGGAAGGGAAGGTAGCCATTCCTCCCCACGTACTACATGTGTAATCTCCATCAGATGATCGTCGACAACACAAGCTAGGTGGTAGGTGGGAAATCCATCAGACTTAAGCAGTACCTGGTCGTCCAGTTGGCTGCTGTCAATACTGACATGCCCTCGAATTAGGTCATCAATCAGGATTTTTTCTCCATCGTCTGGAATCCGCATCCGAATGACATACGCTTCTCCATCTGTCAGGCGCTGCTGTACTTCTGTAGCTTTCAGTTTTCGACAGTGTCCATCGTACTTAGGATTCAGGCCTTGGGCTTTCTGCTGCTGCTTGAGGTTGTCCAAGCGTTCCTGTGTGCAGAAGCAAGGGTAGGCATGACCAGAGTCCATCAGAATCTGTAGATGATCTTGGTAGAGTGCAAGTCGCTCTGACTGACGATAGGGACCATACTCACCCCCAATACTGGGACTTTCGTCACAGTTCACTCCAGCCCATTGTAGCATTTGCAAGAGATCCTGTTCAGATCCCTCCATCAGTCGTTGCTGATCCGTATCCTCCAGACGGAACACAAAACGCCCACCCTGCTGGCGGGCATAGAGAAAACTGAAGAGTGCGGTACGCAGGCCACCAACATGTAAGTAACCAGTAGGACTTGGAGCAAAGCGGAGGCGAACCATGTAGAAGGAAATGTTAAAGATTTTCAGAGTTCATCGGTGCGAAAACGTCGCATCCGAACATTTAGGAGCAAGCCAATGCCAAACATTTGAGAGAGCATTGCCGAGCCACCATAACTGAAGAAGGGCAGAGGTACTCCGACAACAGGCATGAGTCCGATGGTCATGCCGATGTTGATCAGTACATGCGAGGTCAGAATCGTGACCACGCCTACAGTCAGCATCGCACTGACTCGATCCTGAGTATTGAGGATGTGCCCAAGTGACCAGAAGATCAATGCCATGAACAGCAGTAGGACTGTCAGAGTTCCTGTAAAGCCCCATTCTTCGGCAAACACAGAGAAAATAAAATCTGTGTGGTGAGCTGGCAAAAAGTTAAGCTGTCCCTGAGTTCCCCCTCCAATACCTTGCCCCCAGATTCCTCCGTTGCCAACGGCAATCTTTGATTGGATAATGTGATAACCGGCTCCCAATGGATCACGGGTTGGGTCCAGAAAGGTCAGCACTCTTTCCTGTTGATAGGGTTTGAGCACAAAATGCCATGCAATCGGCAGAGAACAGAGTCCCAGCACGATGGATGCGAGTAGTACCCATAGCTTGAGCCCAGCTAGGAAGATCATTGGCATAAAGACTATCAGTAGCAATAGAGCTGTGCCCAGGTCGGGCTGTCTGAGAATCAACATCAGGGGAATGATTACCAGTAAACTGGGCCAGATGANCTCTTTTATGCCTANTCTGCCGATGCGCTGGCCCTCTCGAAAGTAGTGTGCTAAGGAGAGTACCAGGGTCAACTTGGTAAACTCTGAGGGTTGCACGAAAATGGGTCCGACCTTGAGCCAACGCTCTACGGGTGAACCAGGACCACCTGTACCAATAAATAGTACCAATATCAGTAGCAAGACCGCACCAAGATGAAGAAGTGGTCCGAATCGGGCCCAAATTCGATAGTCGATTACTGTTGCCACCAGCGCCAAAGCCAATCCCAGAACTATCCAAATGACTTGTCTTGGCAAAAAGNGACTGAGTTGTGGATTACCCATCGTAGCAGAATACATTGCTACAATGCCCACGGCACAGAGCATAATTACGATACTGAGCAATACCCAGTCGAAGTTCGCAAACAGGCGGCGATCTAACATAGGTTGCAAAAGAAAATGACGATAAAAAGGCTATCTGGAGAAAACAAGATGAAAGTCCGTTACTAGTAAAGTCATCATCCGGCTTTCAGCTTGCAAAAAGAGCTGAAGTTGACTGTAATCATCAGTTTTTTGCTCCAACTTTCCCTTCTGTACTTCTCGGTAATTATGATTCAGGACTTGCGCAAATACACCGANAATTTTCTATTCAAGTTGTTGCTGGGTTTCATCAGTGTCACNTTTGTGATCTCCTTTGGGGTTGGNTCCTTTTTTGGCGACCGTAAGGAAGTGATTGCCCGAATTGATGAAACAGAAATTTTGCAACGGGACTTCCAGCGTATGTATGGTCAGCAACTGGAGTCATTGCGTCAACGACTGGGAGAAAATGCAGACCAGATTGCGCAGCAGGTGAACTTGCGACAACAAGTATTCCAGCAACTGATCGACCGACAGTTGCTACTCAACATGGCTAAGAGTCTCAATCTGCGTGCCACAGATTTGGAAGTGCAGGAATACATCCGTCAGCAGCCGTATTTCCAGAAAAATGGTCAATTTAACTTCGAAACTTACGAAACTCTGCTGAGTCAAAACCGCATACCAACGGAAGAGTACGAAGAATCGATACGTTTGGACCTGCTACTCCAGAAGAAACAGCAGTTGCTGACAGCCGGAATTATCATCAGTGAGAGAGATGTGGAGCAAAGGTTCCAACTTCAGAACGAAAAGTTGGAAGTGCAGACACTGCAACTCTTGCCGCAAGTCTTTTTAGATGAGGTGAGCGTCAGTGAAGAGCAAACTCGACAATATTACCAGGACAATCCTGATGAATTCCAGACATTGCCACGCTACCGCTTGACCTACTTCACTCTAGGGATCAATGACCTGACAGAAGTAGAAGATGTTCGTGAACGGGCCGTGCGTCGCTANTACGAGCGCAACATTGAAACGTACACAACCCCACCAGAAGTACGTGCTAGGCATATCTTGCTGCGCTTGCCCGGTGATGCNGATGATGCAGCGAAAACGGAACGACNCAAACAACTGCAGGAGGTTCGTGAGCGTATTGTTGCTGGAGTAGACTTCGCAGAAGAGGCTAAAGAGGTCTCTCAAGACATGACCAAGGAGAAAGGGGGAGACCTTGGCTGGTTCAAACCAGGTGAGATGGTCCCAGCGTTTGAAAATGCTGCCTTTGGACTACAGCCAGGTGAAATGAGTGATATTGTCGAATCACCCTTTGGCCTTCATCTGATCAAGGTGGAAGAACGTCGTGAAGGGGGGCAACAANCGATTGAAGAAGTCCGTGAAGAAATAGTAGCAATCCTAGCAGAAGAGATGGCTCAGCGGGAACTAGAAGAAGCTAGAGACACCTTCCGAGCAACATTTAACGAAAAGTCAATTAGTGACTGGGCTTCTCAATATAAAAAAATCGCCCAGGAGAGCGACTGGTTAGATNGTAGCAGCACAGTNGCCGATCTAGGATCTGNTCAAGGATTGGCGCAACAAGCGAATGAGTTGCAGCTGAAGGATCACGAGGTTTGGACCCGCAATCCTCTCCAAGGTTATGTGTTCTACCAAATCCAGGAGAAGCANGACTCACAAACAAGACCCTTTGAGGAGGTTCGTGAGATAGCAACTACTCAAGTTCAAGAGAAACTCGCTCGTGAATTAGCCCAGCAAAAAGGAGAAGGATGGTTGACAGAATTACGGATCAGGCCGGCTACACTAGAACGGATTGCTGAAGAGCTTGAGTTAGAAGTTGCTACGATCTCCTTNAACGCTTCAACACGATTCCTACCAGAAATTGGAGACAATCCAGAGTTCCGTAAATTAAGTCTGAAACTGGATGATTCCAACCCAGCCACCGTTAGTGTTTACGAAGGTCGCACAGACTTGATTGTTTTCAATCGACGATTCGTAGATGTGGAGAATCCGGATACGGCCCGTGAGAGAATCCGGAAAAATCTACGTCTAGAATTGCAGCGTGCCATTGAGAGCAAGCAGATTGAAGCATTACGCTCAACTGCGATGATTGAGGTCATTGACCCTGTATTTCGGACAANCGAACCCTAATGTGGAAGCTACTCGTCTGCAGCTTGGGGTGTCTGCTTTGGGGANTTTCTTCGTCGGTCTGGAGTCAAGGCTTCTCGCGGCNAGATTTATTTGAAAAATCTCCAACGCCAGACTTACCAAAGTTGGAATTTCAGGCAGTCTTGGTTCCTGAAATTACAATTCCTGGCNCTGAAACGGAACTACGGGTTCAGGTTGTCATTCCGACGGGTTGGCATATCTACTCAATCAAACCAGCCGATGAGTTTGGACCTGAACCNACTAGGCTGACTCTTCTCTCTGATCACGAGATCGTCACTCCNCTTCAGGAAAGTCCTCCAGTTCGATTTTATGATGAGGCCTTCGCCCAGGANTTGTCTATACATCAGTACGGGTTGGAACTTCGTCTACGCATCCGTGTTGCTCTCAACCACCCATTGGGCTACANTGAATTGCAANCAAATNTGGCNTACCAGATCTGCGATAATCGTATCTGTGCGCCGCTGCAGACACAAATATTGGTTACACCCATTATTGTTCAATCAGATAGTTAGCTGGATACCACACTGGCNAAAAATANTAGGCGCCTCCTNTAATTAGATTTANCCGCTNAAGGAGACTTGAAATGACCCATGGTAATAAGTTGGTTGATTACTGTGATATTTCATGTGAAACGGGAGGTCTTGCCGAAGAGAAAGACCAGGNCAGTAACAGATTATTCNGGGCTCCAAGGTTTAGAGATTCGCCGAAAACACATATCAAAGCAGAAAATNGACAAATTGCTGATGCACAGTTTAATAACTCTAGGTACAGCTCAGAAGTCCCTGGTTTTAGCCCGGCTACTGAATGGGTTAGAGCNAAAACTACCGATGAAACTCTAGCGATTAAAAACAATGCAATTGTGAAAGATCCTTCTCTACAACCGGCAAAAATTTATTCTTCCATGCCACGGAACTTTTCTGAGATGAAAACTGGTGTNCTACTCATAAACCTAGGCACTCCGGATGCTCCAGATTCTGGAGCAGTTCGCCGTTACCTGAAGCAATTTTTGAGTGATGAACGAGTTTTAGATATCAACTCATTTGGACGCTGGTTGTTGCTAAACTTTATCATTCTGCCGTTTCGCTCCCGACGCTCTGCTAAGGCCTATCAGAAAGTTTGGACACCGGAGGGTTCTCCGCTACTGGTGTACGGTCAGCAACTGACCGAAGGAGTTCGACAGAAACTTCAAGAACTNGGNACTCCTGTAGTACTAGGAATGCGCTATGGGAATCCCTCTGTTGGCTCTGCGATTGAATTTTTGCGTGAAGAAGGATGTGATCGGATTCTCGTACTACCGCTGTTTCCCCAGTATGCTTCCAGTTCAACNGGCTCTGCAGTGGAGGAAGCCTACCGGGAAGCTTCGAGACATTGGAACACACCTCATTTGCAATTGCTGGAGCCCTTCTATGACGACGAGCGTTTCATTGAAGCCTTTGCCGCCGTCGGCCGTCCATACTGGGAACAGCAACCAGATCATGTNATTTTTAGCTTCCATGGCCTGCCAGAGCGACACGTGCAGAAAAGTGATTACACAGGAGAATACTGTCTCAAACAGCCCAATTGTTGTGCGACGCTTTGCGATGCAAACCGAATGTGCTATGGAGCGCATTGTCATCGCACTGCTACTCGCTTGGCAGAAAAACTCGGTATTCCTCAGGAAAAATATAGTATTAGTTATCAATCAAGGCTTGGACGTACTCCTTGGCTCAGACCTTACACGGATCAAGTGATCGCNGAGATGCCNAAACGGGGAATCANGAAGTTAGTAATCTTCTGTCCAGCTTTCGTAGCTGATTGCCTGGAAACGTTGGAAGAAATTGGAATGGAAGCAGTAGAGGAATTCAAGGAAGCCGGAGGGGAGGACTTGCAGTTGGTGCCCTCTCTCAACAGCCATCCTCAGTGGGTAGANGGAGTGGCTAGCTTGCTGCGCGAGAAGCTTTGAGCAGGCTATGGTGTGAGTCAGAAGATTTTTACAGTTGCTTCTGGTACCCAGACCTCCTGATCATCGGAAGAAACCCCATGAATCCAACCAGAGGTGTATTCAATGANTCGTAGCCCTGTCAAGGCGGGCAGAGTCCCCACCAACTCATGGTTCAGTCCTGGTCCGTCATAAGCTACGGCCATTGTCTTCAAAACCCCGCAGATCAAAAAGCCATTGTCAGTGACGTANTGATTGTGGACCCAAAAGCGATCTCCTTCGAAATCTTCAATCAAATGCCAATCAGCGTTGGTGTCAATATGTCGTAGTGGAGTGTAGCGCGGTGTGGGCCAAGCCATTCCTTTATCGCTAGGAGCCAAATAGAGCTGGGCTCGTTCAGAGAGGACACAACGAGTTTGTNTAGGATACTCTTTGGCCAGCACAGTTACCAGACCACTGAAACNCAGAAGGCCAAGGAGGAGAAGTTTTTTCAACATCAGTGATTCCTTAGAATGAATGGTTCGCCTGTTGCAGCTTGTNNGAAAAGTTAGGTNGTGCAATTTAATTTTTTGGCATGTTGCCGAAAAAATTCAAGATATGTGCTTTTTTTTCTAAAGTTTGGCAATCGGGAACCGATAACAGTAGCAACAAGTTAATTGTGGGAGCNAAACCCGTCTCTCTGTCGAGACGAATTGAGACCTCCCTNCTTTTCTTTCCTTGCTTCCTCAGGAGTTCCCATGCTGATCAGCAACCTTGTTTTTGAAGATAGTCTGGAAATGCGAATCCAATCCGCAGATTTCGACAGTCGCGTAAACAGCGCTGTACAATCCTTCATGGAAGGTGTTGAGTCCATGCTGGCTCAAGAGCCGGAGCGTCAGCACCCAGCCTATCAGTTCGACCGAGAAATTAGCCCCTCTGANTGGTTANCCCTCGCCTGAAGTTCAGTAGTTGGCAGCCTGTGGCAGGGTTTCATCAGACCCTGCCGGGGAATTCGTTGAAGTCGTTTGATACGCATTTGGCAGCCAGATTTCAAACTGGACGCCTCCAGCTTCTAGGTTCTCCGCACGAATTTCTCCTCCGTGTGCTTCTACCATNTTCTTGCTTATTGCTAGCCCAAGGCCTGTTCCCTTCTCTTTACCCTCTGTTTGGAAAGAATGAAAAATTACGGGCAAAACTTGTGCTGGAATCGGTGCACCNTTGTCTCTGACTCGAATCAGTAAATTTTTGCGTTCCTGATGCAGCATCACNGTGATGCTTCCTTCTTCTTGCTCCCTGAGTTTCTCCCAAGCATTCTTCACCAGATTGATGAGTACGCGACTGATCTTGCGGCCATCAAATTCTAGCCTTGCATGAATATTCTTGGGATATTTGTACTGAATGTCCATGTTTTCTGCAAATCCCAGATAAACTTCGAGCTGAGCAATGAAATCTTCAACTTGATGCTGAGTTTTGTTGAGTTGCATTTTTCCGCGAGCGAATTCAAGAATATCTTCTGTAAGACCAGCAACATTTTTTGAGGCCAATTCAACCTTGCGAATGTGTACCAACGCACGGGCTACTTCCATTGGTTCGAGTATGGGCTTATCTAACTGCTGAAGAACCAGAGAGGAATAACTCATGATGGATCCGTTGGCGTTGCCAATATCGTGGCCAAATTCCGCAACGGCATATCCCAATTCAATCAGACGTTGCTCTTGCTGCTTGGCTTTCCGCAGGTCTTCAATGGTGTTTTCCAGTTGTTGCTTGGATTGTTCAAGAGCCTCGACATTTTCTGTTAATTCCACCTGAACATTCTGAAATTTAACCCACAAGTCTTGTAGAACTGCAACTCGCAGTTCTAATTCGCTGGGGCGTCGACTGGTGGTCGGAAACTCCATCTCCTGTGTTTCATTTTCCCGTCGATAGCGAAGAAATTGTCGGCATAGGAGGTCAATCTGACCCATTGTATTACTAGTTTTTAACCAGAGTACCNAAGCTATCGAGGCAACAGCTATCGCCCCACTCAGCAACATTGCCGCTAACCAATCTGGTGGAGGGGGTGGAGGTATTTTTTGTCNTACAACTAGCAGACCACGGACCTTATCTAGACCAACNGGCAGAGTTAGTAGAATTTGTGANTCATCGAGTGGCTGAAANACTTGGTGAGGCGGTAGATCAGGGAGACTGACCTGCGACTGCTTGATCTGGCGATCCAAGTAAAGCAGTTGAACAGCTCCCTGAACTTCTTGGTCAAGTAGATCTTGAATTGCAAGTTGCTTGGCTGGTTCATCTTGTCCCAGCAATTGATTGATCTGCTGTACGAGTTTGTTCAGCGCCGTCAATTGGGTGACTGGCAGTCTCGGTTGTGCAGGTTCCCAAGTGAAAAAAGCCAACTGCAAGGATAAGGAAAGTGCAAAGATTACGGCTGCCAACAGTGAAAGCGGTAATTTTCTCAGTCGGCGAGTTCCCAAACGTCTCTCAGGACGATGACGTATTGGTTTGCGACGTTGAGATGGGGAGAGAAGCTTCCTGCCCCTTGATCGGAGAGATCGTGATAACATATGTGAAATTCAGATTCTGTTGCATCCATTCAACAAGAATAACCGCAAGTATTAGCCCAACTATGATCGCATTTCAAGTGCCAAATCATTGAATTTTCTTATTTCATCACAAATCACTATATACGTATATAGTGATGAAAAAGGCTTGTACTTTGGTCTCTTCTTACGCAATATACTCTTTTTCTATGTGTAAAGCGAAAACTGTGGAGAAAATTACCGGGCTCACACCAAAAAAGGATGAAGTATGTCGTTTACTGACTACAAAATTGCGAATTTGTCTTTGGCCGATTGGGGACGCAAAAAAATAACCATTTGGGAAAATGAAATGCCAGGACTAATGGCATTACGCAAAGAATATGGAGAATCCAAGCCTTTGGCTGGGGCAAAAATTACGGGTTCGTTGCATATGACGATGGAAACAGCAGTTTTGATTGAGACGCTGATTGCTCTTGGAGCAGAGGTTCGTTGGTCTTCCTGCAATATTTTTTCAACCCAGGACGAAGCAGCAGCAGCAATTGCNGCACAAGGCATTCCCGTTTTTGCTTGGAAGGGAGAAACTGAGGAGGAATATTGGTGGTGTCTGGAACAGACGCTCAAGTGGCCAGGAGGCGATGGACCCAATATGTTACTGGATGATGGTGGTGATCTGACTGGCTATGTGCATGAGAAGGTTCCACATCTATTAGATAAGATTCGAGGTGTTTCTGAAGAAACTACAACGGGTGTGCACAGCCTGTATAAGATGTCTCAGGCTGGCAAACTTTGTATCCCCGCGATTAATGTCAATGACTCAGTGACCAAGAGCAAATTCGATAACCTATACGGATGCCGCGAATCACTGTTGGATGGAATCAAGAGAGCTACAGACGTTATGATCGCAGGCAAGGTTGCNGTTGTTGCAGGCTACGGAGATGTAGGTAAAGGAAGTGCTCAGTCACTNAGGGCACAAGGTGCCCGTGTGATTATCACGGAGATCGACCCAATTTGTGCCTTGCAGGCTGCGATGGAGGGCTTCGAAGTGGTTACCATGGAAGATGCAGTTTCACGAGGAGATATCTTTGTTACGACTACCGGTTGCTGCGATATCATTCGTCGAGAACACTTAGATGCTATGAAAGATAATGCAATTGTTTGCAATATCGGCCACTTTGATATCGAAATTGATGTGAAGTCGCTTAATCAGGATCCTCATATCAAAAGGATTAGTGTACAACCCCAAGTAGACCAGTACGAATGGTCAGATGGAAAGCGCATTATTCTTCTGGCTGAAGGTCGCCTGGTGAACCTAGGGTGTGCGACGGGGCATCCCTCTTTCGTGATGTCTGCAAGTTTTACCAATCAAGTGTTGGCCCAGATCGAACTCTGGCAAAACAATGAAAAATACGAAAATCAGGTCTATGTTCTTCCTAAGCAATTAGATGAGAAAGTGGCACGTTTGCACTTGAGTAAGCTTGGAGCCAAACTCACTGAACTCACACCACAACAAGCGGAGTATATGAGTGTCTCAGCAGAAGGTCCATTCAAACCTTCGCACTATCGCTACTAAATCTCCTGTCTCTCTGCTTGGTTACTCTGAATGCTGCGTAGCCAAGCTAATTTCATCGGTACAATCCTTCCCTGCATTTTTCAGAACTAGAAGAAGTCCACTGCCTTCTTTTTGTGCTGGTATCGACAAACTGCCTTGCACCAAGTCTCTTTTTTAACAAAACTTGGGAACCATTCCATCTTCTTTGTCAATCCTGTTTCAGCAGCCCCCCATGTTCACACACCTGCATCTACANACCCAGTACTCTCTGCTTGAAGGTGCTATTCGCGTCAANCAGCTCGCAAANGCCCTGAAAGAGCGAGATTTTAGTGCCTGNGCTATCACTGATCACGGCAATCTTTTTGGTGCTGTTGAGTTCTACCAGGCTCTTGAGAAGGAAAATTTGAAACCCTTGATTGGTATGGGGGCCTTTGTGAGTGAAGTTCCACTTGCAGAACATCCAGATCCAAACACCAATTTGCGCCACTTTCACACGCANTTACTTTGTCAGAATCGACAGGGATACCAAAACCTAACCTATCTAGCGAGTCTTGGGTTCAGTGATGGAAAGCGGCGGGGAATCCCTTTGATTGACCATATACTATTAGAGCGCTACCNAGAAGGGCTGATTGTCTTGAGCGGTGGAATGGATGGAGNATTAGGTAGTCGTATCCTAAATGGTCGCATGGACGATGCTCGTCAACTAGCGCAGTGGTACGCAGATATGTTTCCAGGTCGCTACTACCTAGAACTTCAGAATACAGGACTTGCTGAACAAGAGGAGGTGAACCAGGTATTGATGCAGCTTGCTGGAGATATGAGCTTACCTTTAGTAGGCACGAACAACTGTTTCTATTTAAATGCTGAAGAAGCCGAGGCCCAGCACATCCTCCGATTGATGGGCATGCAGCGCAAGGTGACAGATCGGGATGCTCCCCAGATGCTAACCGATAAGTGCTATCTCAAGACTGAAGCAGAGATGCAGGAGACTTTTATGTCGAGTGGACTGCCACTCGAAGCATTGGAGAATACTGCTGCGATTGCAGCTAGCTGTGAACTCTCGTTGGACAACAGTACTTACTATCTACCACAGTTTGAGATTCCTCAGGGCTACACCCTAGATAGTTGGTTAGAATATGAATCTCACAAAGGCTTGGAACAGCGATTAAAGATTCTACATGAACTCTATCAGTCTTTTGAGCCATTTGAGGAATTCCGTAAATCCTACGATGAGCGACTTCTCTTTGAATTGAGGGTCATCAATCAGATGAAGTTTCCGGGCTATTTCCTGATTGTTGCGGAATTTATCAATTGGGCAAAGGACAACGGAGTATCTGTGGGACCAGGTCGCGGTTCTGGAGCCGGATCGCTAGTCGCCTACGCCTTGCGCATCACGGATGTTGATCCACTGCGCTACGGCTTACTATTCGAACGCTTTCTCAACCCAGATCGCATCAGCATGCCTGATTTTGATATCGACTTTGATGTCGAGGGGAGAGATAGCGTAATCGAACATGTGCGTGAGATGTACGGTTCAGAAAAAGTTTGCCAGATCTCGACCTTTGGTTCACTTAAGGCCAAAGCTGTTGTCAGAGGTGTCGCAAGGGTAATGGATTTCCCATTTTCAGAAGCTGACAAGATTGCCAAGTTAGTCCCTAACGAACTCAATATCAGTCTGCAGGATGCCATTGACAAGGAACCTGAACTAGCCCGGATGGAGCGAGAAGGAACGGAAAACGAGCAGAAGTTGATTCGTTTAAGCAAATCCTTGGAAAATCTCAGTACGCATCTTGGTACTCACGCTGCGGGGGTGATCATCATGGATCAGGATATCCGTGAGGTGATGCCTGTTTGCACAGGTAAAGACAACACTGTGCAGTCGATGTTTGCAATGAAATACGCTGANGATCAGGGAGCGGTCAAATTCGACTTTCTTGGCTTACTCAATCTGTCGGTTATTGACAAAGCCTTGGAATTGATCAATCGCAACCGTACTGAGGAAGAGAAACTGGATCTAAATAAGATTCCGATGGATGACGAACTTACCTTTGAACTGTTCTGTCGAGCGGACACAACTGGGGTTTTTCAGTTGGAGTCTTCTGGAATGAAAAAACTACTGCTCGATATGCGTCCTTCCGTCTTTGAAGATATTGTCGCTATTTTAGCATTGTATCGTCCAGGCCCTCTGGGATCTGGGATGGTGGAAGACTTTGTTCAATGTAAGCATGGGCGAAAGAAGGTTGTCTATCCCCACCCCTTGATGGCAGAAATTCTCCAGGAAACCTATGGCGTGATGGTTTANCAAGAGCAGATNATGCAGGGAGTACAGGTACTTGCCAAGTTTACTCTGGGACAATCTGATTTGTTGCGTCGAGCGATTGGCAAGAAGATTCCGGAAGTGCTGGCCGAGCAGCGCCAAAAGTTTGTTGAAGGCTGTTGTGCAAATCCAGAATTTGTTGAGGGGGTACCTCGTGGGGTTAGTCCTGAGGAGAAAGCAAACGAGATTTTTGACCTGATCGACTACTTTTCGGGCTATGGTTTNAACAAGTCNCACACNGTAGCTTATGGTCTGATTTCTTATCAGACCGCTTACCTGAAGGCTCACTACCCTGTCCAGTTCATGGCGTCAGTGCTGAATTCCAGCATCACTAACCCAGATAAGATCGTCAATTTTATCGGTGAATGCAAAGAAATGAGGATCCAGGTATTGCCTCCAGATGTTCGTGAAGGACATAAGCAGTTTACGGTCACCCGCCNAGGTTATTGCATACACAAGCGTACTCTGCTTCACGTAGAGCAGTTCCAGCCGATGAACAATGCAGAGTCTATTNGAAATATACTGCGACACCTCCTCACTCCTATGCTCGAAAAAGAATTTGGAACAGAATTGGAGTTTCTACAGGTGCTACAGACCCAGATGGAAGTTCTGAAAAATAATTTGGATCCTGCTGAATCCAAAATTCTCCAACAACTTCAGGTTGAACTTCGAACCACTGCGGATCNTGCAGAGCGATCTCCGATTCGAAGCTTTCTGCGGCGGGAGGCGCGGATTGAGTCAGTGCGTTTTGGTTTGAATGCAGTCAAGAATGTTGGGGGCAATGCCGTTGATGCGTTGGTTGAAGCTCGCCAGGAAGTTGAAGAAATCAGTGACTTTATGGAGTTTCTGAAAATTTTAGATTTCAATCGGATGAATAAGCGGATGCTTGAAACACTGGTAAAGTGTGGAGCGTTTGATTCTTTTCGTCCTAACCGAGCTCAGCTATTCACCGTGTTAGATCATGCAATCCATTTAGCCCAGGAATTCCAACGAGCAGAAGATGGCTCGCAGCAATCACTATTCGATCTAATGGATGAGTCAGAGGCACGTCAAACCGAAACACAATTGGAGTTGCCAGACATTCGAGACTGGTCACTAAAAGAAAGACTTCGATTAGAGAAAGAGGCTCTGGGATTTTATGTATCTGGTCATCCTCTGGACCAATATGCTTCTGATGTTAAAGCTTTGGCTNCCAGTTCCACTGATATTCTGACAGGCATTCANAAAGAAGGAGACAATGTCTCCATAGCGGGAATTGTCGTTGAGAAGACCATCCGATTAACGANGAACTCTGAAAAATTTGCTATTATTCATCTTGAAGACTTGAGAGGTATTCTGGAACTGCCCATCTATAGTCGAATATACAAAGANTACGGACATCTCCTTGAAATGGATGAACCGCTCCTTGTCAGTGGACGCATCAGTTTTCGGGATGATGAGTTTGGTTTGGTAGCAGACCGCTTGGAACTGCTTAGTCAAGTTCGTTCTGAGAAAGCACTAAGTATGACGATCTGTATCGACCATGAGCGCATGGCTCCAGAGCATTTGCGACATNTGCGTGGCATATTTCAAAAGTACCAAGGGCCTCAGAAGGTGCACTTTCGCGTCAAAACAGAGAGNGATGCCTCTGTCATGATCCGCACCCCAATGCAGGTTCAGTTGAATCCAAGAATGATGGATGAACTTGAGGAGTTGTGGAAGGGGCAAGCTGCTCTATTCACCTATGCTGTTTGAATACGGTTAGTAATTAGTGGGTTGTCCACAGGGTTTTCTGACAAAATCCTCCGNGCATACCCAAGCGATAGAAAGACCCAATACAAGTGAAAGAGTTTGCCAGAGTCCCAGTAGAAGGNTTNCCCCAGAACGGTGTAGTACTTGAGAGCACGACTGCCTAGACTATTTGATNAAAAATACTCTTTATNTTAGAGCAACNCTATATCATTCTGAAAGAATGAGGAAAACANAATTGCTCGCNAGCAAAATAAGAATTTGGGGGTNCGATTCTGTTTGGTTGCGAATCTGCTGTAACCAGCAGATGTTGCTCAATTCTAGATTCATTAGTTCACTAAGGAATAGGCATAGCGCAATTGTGTAGTCTTGGTCATAGTACTCTCTAATAACCGGGCTTTAGTGATCCTCAACTTTTTGTTTGCTGAGATTTAAAAGCATTGATGTCCCTACCACCTGACAATGTCGGCGAAGTCAGAAACAAAGCGGAGTAGGTTCAGATGCTGGTCTTGGAATTGCATCCAAATTTTAAGCTTTTTTTCAGCCAGNGAGGAATAATCCATGTCTTTATTTAACGATACCGCTCAGTTGCTTGCNCAGAAAACTTTAGATCTGCGTACCGAGCGACACAAATTGCTNTCTTCGAACGTTGCGAACTTGGATACCCCTGGCTACCAAGCTGAAGATCTGGTATTCGAAAATTCGCTGGCGGCGGCATTAGAAGCAGAGACGCTAGGTCCATTGAAAGTAACCGATGAGCGGCACCTAGATGGGAACGATGCGCCCTTGCTAGATAGGGTCGAAGGACAGCGAATTCGTAGTGCGACACCCTTCGCTGACTTTGACGGAAATACAGTCGAATTGGACAAAGAAATGGCTAAGATGGCTGAGAACCAGCTGATGTATAATGCATCGGTTCGGATGCTATCTCATCAGTTTCGGATGCTCAAAACTGCCATCAGTGAGACCAAATAATGAGTTTTCTATCCGCATTCAATACTAGNGTCTCTGGAATGGNTGCCCAGCGGCAGCGTGTCAACACAATTTCAGAAAANATCGCCAATGCTGAGACAACCCGTACTCCTCAGGGAGGGCCTTACCGACGTCGTGAAGTAGTTCTTGCATCTGTGGCTAATGATCGGACTTTTGAAGAAGAATTACTTTCTCAAGATCGCTCTGTCAGTACTTCAACTGAAGTAAAAGTTGTAGGCATTGTGCAGGATGAGCGACCACCAATTCTTCGCTTTGAGCCAGGTCATCCTGATGCCAACGAAGAAGGCTATGTGGAGATGCCCAACGTGAACATCATGGAAGAGATGGTCAACTTAATGTCTGCAAANCGTTCCTATGAGGCCAACACTGCAGCCTTCAATGCAACTAAGAACATGGTTCAGTCAGCCCTTGATCTCGGACGAAACGCTTAAGATCTTGGNCGCTTGACCTCGGTGGCCATTCAGGAGGGCCCATGAACGTGCAGAAGCCGACCGCCTTGGATAATAAACTCACTGTCTCCATGCATCCAACCCAGACTGCTGTGACAACAGAGAGACCCTTCCAGCAGCAGATGCAGCAAGCCCTCAACTCTGTCGATAACTTTGGCAAGGATGTGGATTCGGTATTGGACAGCCTCCACAGTAGCGCAAATCTGCAAGCAGAAGTGCGGCAAGCACGCANCATGTATGAGCGAGCAATGGAAGTGCAGCAGTCTCTACAAAAACTTTATCGACATTTACGCTCTGTAGAAAGTGCTTGACCGAGCGGAATTTTTTGCCCGAAACTCTTGCCACTTCTTGATTTTACTCTATTAATCAGAGCCTATGAAATTGCCTCCTGATTCACTCTCCAGTTTGCAGGGCAAAANCCTACTGCCCGATCCGTCCCGACCCAGTGTCGCTGAATCNGGCGCCAACATTGGACAAACATTTGAACGGATGCTGATGGAAGTTAATCGTCAGCATCAGGAAGCCGAGCAGAAGCAAGTAGAGTTGTTGACAGCCTCTGAGAAAGATATCCACGGAACTGTCATTGCCATGGAGAAAGCAGAAATCTCACTGCGACTGCTGCTGCAGGTACGCAACAAACTAACAACAGCTTACGAAGAAGTTATGCGGATGCAGGTCTGATCTATTTGTTGTGGCTCCTGTAGAACTTTTTGAAAGCAGGCAGTGGAATCAATTTTGCTGNCNTCGCACGCACAACCNTATAAGTAACCATAGGCGTTGAACGCCAAAATGTAAGACTTNCCTGAAAATAATCACTTATTGCGAAGAACTGTAAACAAGTCTTCGATCAATTTTCTATTGTAGTATATCCGCTCAAGGCACTTTAGATGGCAGAGCAGGCCGGCGTTCTNGGNGACGTANGACTCCAGTTCCAAGATTTTTTCGGTTCTTTAAGTATTGCCAAACGGGTCACCGTTCTGGTATCGCTGCTGATCGTCCTAGTCGGGATGGTCTCGATCATTATTATTTCCAACCAAGATAGTTGGGCTCCGCTCTACTCAAATTTAGAGACTCAGGACGCCGCACGCATCGTACAAAAACTTCAAGAAAATCAGATTCCTTATCTGCTCGGTCCTGGTGGAAACTCCGTAATGGTACATCCGGAAATGGCTGATCAAGCTCGCTTGACGTTGGCCAGTGAGAAGGTGCTGCCAGGTGGCGGTATTGGCTTTCTCGACCTTTTTGAACAGCCAGCGCTGGGCGAAACAGAATTTCAGCAGCAGGTCAAGTATCGGATTGCTCAAGAGGGCGAGTTAGCGCGTCTGATTGGTATGATTGAGAGCATTGATCGGGCTAAAGTCTCATTAGCTGTTCCGCAGAAAACCTTGTTCTCAGATTCTCAAGAAGAAGGCTCAGCTTCAGTGGCTCTAACTGTTAAATCTCAAGGTATTTCAGAAAAACAGGTCGAAACTGTTGTTCATTTGGTCGCAGGTGCTGTCGAAGGTTTGGAGCCTCGTCGCGTCAGAGTTACTGACCAGAAAGGGCGCTTGTTGACCGAGGGAATGGATGATCAGACTGTCGGTGGACGTTTGGATGAACACTACTCCTACAAGCGACGCTTGGAGATGGAATTGGAGCAGAAAGTGATTGCCCAATTAGAAGAAGTCGTTGGGGAAGATCGAGTGCGAGTCAATGTCAATGCAGTGCTCCAATTCGACCGTGAGACAATTCGTGAGCAATTGATTGATCCCGATCAGACTAGCGTTGTCAGTGAACAACTGGTGGACGAAGCCTCGACTGGAACACGTTCCATCCCAGTTGGTCCTGCTGGTGTAACTACCAATCTTCCAGAAGCTACAGGTCGTGAGGCGGCAACTGTTTCTGAATTTGCCAAGAAGAATTCCACAAGAAATTATGAAACATCTCGGCGTGAAATAGTTAAAGAAACGGCATCTGGCCAGGTCTTACGATTGACGGTTTCAGTTTTGCTGGACAATAAGCGCCCACAAATTCTTGATGAGGGCGGTAACTATGTCGGTCGAGACAACATTCCTTGGTCCGAAAACGAAAAAGAAGAAATTCAGAGCCTGGTCCGTAACGCCATTGGTTTTAATGATTCCCGTGGAGACCGAGTTTCAGTGGTCAACATGCCGTTCGGCAAAGCTGTTGAAGAAGATAAGGCAGCTGAACTGGAAGCGACCCGTGTTCGCAACCAGTTTATATTGGATCTCATACGCTACGTTGCCTTAGGTGCTGCTGTACTAGCACTGATAATGTTGGTCATCCGCCCGATGGTCCAGCGTTTGAGTACCAAGCCTGCAGATCTTGATCTACTGATGGGCCTGCCAGCAACCATTGGTGAACTGGAAGGTGAGGAACTCGAGATTCCAACTGAACGTGAATCTGGACTACCTCCTCGCGAAAAAATTCTCGAGATGGCCAAGGGAGATCCAATCAAGACTGCGGGCCTCGTACGTACCTGGCTACGCGACAAGAAGTAACAAACCAAGACAGTCTTGGTGGCTATCTTGGAATCCCTGCCGTTCTCTCTTACTTTTCCTTCTAATAACTCCTGTCTTATGAGCTCACCAGAAGCCCTTGAGCAATTTACGCTACCCAGTTTTGACGAGGATGTTGAAAGTCAGGAACCAGGCCGTCCTCATCGCAAACCTGACGTAGCTCCCCCTCCAGTACCAACTGATGAAGTCCCCGAGCATCTTGCTAAGGGGAAAGAATTTGAAGCCATCCAATACTTCGAGGGNTATGACGCCTCTTACCAGGANTCTTCACACAGTTCTGCTTTTGGCGATTTAGATACTGGAGAAGAGTCTTATTCAGACGANGAAAAGCAAGAGCTGGCGAGTGTTTTTGCAACAGATAATTTCATCCGGGAGAATTCGCTACNGACGGACGCAGAAGCCTTTGCCAAGTCAATTCGAGAAGGAGCTCAGCTTTATAAACAGCAACTTTTGCTGAAGACCGAGAAAGCAAACTTGGAGGCAGAGCAGTTCAAGCATGAAGCACTCACACTAAAGCAAACTATGGAGGACGAACGGCAGTCCGTCCTNAGAGAAGCCCATATAGCAGCGGATAAGGTCAAGGATCAAGGATATCAGGAAGGTTTTGATGCAGGCTTGCAGGCNGGAATTGAGAAACGTTTCCAAGAGTCAGAATACTTGGCAAATCAGATGAACGGNGTCATTGAACAGCTTGCTAATCTGCGGCAAGTTGTCCGCTTTCAGGCAGAGCAGGAGTTGGTTCAATTGGCAGTCCTGATCGCCAAGCAGGTGNTAGTACAAGAGTTGATGATCAATCCAGAGATGTTACAGAATATCTTAGTCAAGGCACTCCGGGAAATTGAATCAAAAGGCAAGATTCAGGTGTTCCTGCACCCAGAAGACTATGAATTCATGAAAAATACCGGGGTTAACCTTGATCAGTACATGGGAGAGGAGCAGACCCTTGTACTCAAGGTCAATCAGGAAGCGGAGCCAGGATCCATCTTTATTGAAACTGATGATGACGTATTAAACTTCACTTTCCAGCAGCAGTTTGAGCAAATTGAGGAGGAACTAAGTCAACGACTGGCAGAACGCCAGGTNCAAATGCACTCCGTGGATATNGATGCCTACGATTTTGCCGTACCGGAAGAACTGCAAGCTGCAGCAGGCGATCCTACAGTGCAAGGAACTGAATCCGCAGGACAACACGTTTTNACAGCGCCTGAAGAGNAGGGGAANCCAGTGGCAACTGANGAGATTCTTGAGTCGACAGCAGGAGCAAAAGGAGAAGAAGAGTTGGTAGATGCTGTCGATGCAAATGCTGAAATANATCCGGCTGAACTTNTCGNAGGACCCTCACCGACAGAAACNTCCACAGAATCAGATACAGTGATAGATCCAAACGAGTTGTTCGGAAATTTTGATGAACACTGAAGCTGCTGAGCAAATACGCTACTCCCACCTTGGTCCCTACCTGAAGACAGTAAAGCGCTTTAAGCCTTTACGAGCGGAAGGCCGAGTGACCCAGATGATTGGTCACTTGATTGAGGCGACNAATCCTGGNTGCTCAAAGGGTAGCATGTGNTTCCTCTATGATCCGCAAACTCGTGNCTCTGTCCCAGCCGAGGTAGTTGGCTTTCGGGAAGACAAAATCCTAGTGATGCTGCTTGAGCAGATGACCAATGTAGGCCCCCACTGCCGAATCCTTTACAATCACCGAGATCCAAGTATTCATGTTGGAGAAGGTCTTTTGGGTCGTGTGATTGATCCGCTAATGAGACCGATTGACGGCCAAGGGGAACTATTCACGCACACGGAAACGCCTCTCTATCCTCCTTCAATCAATCCTCTCAATCGACCTCGTGTTTTCGAACCACTCGATGTAGGCGTCCGAGTCATCAATGGGACATTGACCTGCGGCCGTGGACAGCGCGTAGGAATTTTAGCAGGTTCTGGAGTTGGTAAGTCTGTGTTGCTTGGAATGATGGCCCGCTACACTGATGCGGACGTAAATGTGATTGCTCTGATTGGGGAGCGTGGACGTGAGGTCAAGGATTTCATTGAAGGAATTTTAGGACCAGAGGGTATGGCTCGTTCCATCGTTGTGGTTGCGACATCGGACCAGCCAGCTCTACTGAGATTACGAGGTGCCTTTGTAGCGACTGCGATTGCAGAGTTCTTTCGTACGCAAGGCAAGGACGTGCTCTTGACCATGGATTCTCTGACACGCTTTGCGATGGCCCAACGAGAAATTGGATTGGCAGCTGGAGAACCACCAACCACCAAGGGCTACCCACCTTCAGTATTCGCGATGATGCCTAATTTACTTGAGCGAGCGGGAACTCAAGGAGAACGTGGATCTATCACAGGCTTCTATACCGTGTTGGTGGAGGGAGACGATGCGAATGATCCAATTGGTGATGCAGCTAGGGCGATTGTGGATGGCCATATTGTTCTCAGTCGTGATCTTGCTGCAAAGGGGACCTATCCAGCGATTGATCTATTACTCTCAGCCAGTCGTGTGATGCCAGAAGTGACCTCAGAATTACACCAGAAGATGGCACAACTGTTTCGCGGAACCTTGGCTACCTACCGAGAAGCAGAGGACCTGATCAACATCGGGGCTTATGTGCGAGGTAGTAATCCTGAGATTGACTATGCCATCCAGAAATACCCAATGATGCTGGAGTTTGTACGCCAGGGAATGCGTGAGAATACTCCTTTCGAAGAATGTGTTTCTCAGTTACAGAATATTTTTGGTGATCGTCTTCAGTAGGCTCTTTCTCTCCTGATTTAGAACTCCTCATTGTTGAGTCTTTTTTAGTGCAAACGCACAATTCTGTTTCTTCCTTCTTCCAAATAAATCAGACTTTGTCCATCAGTTGTTAGACTTTGCGGAGTAATAGCGCTGATGGGAAATGGATTATTGTCTGTAGGACTACCATTTAGATCATAGCGATGAATTTTATG